>JAYOAN010000154.1:0-3617 GCA_038104285.1 Halieaceae bacterium | reverse complement strand
GTGGCGGGAACAAACGGTAAGGGCAGTACCGTTGCTGTGATGGAAGCGCTCCTTTGCGAGCAGGGTGTTTCCTGTGGCGCCTTTACCTCTCCTCACCTCATCGATTACAACGAGCGTATCCGTGTTAATGGCGTTGAGGTAAGCGATGACATGATTGTCCGCGCGTTCGAGGAGATCGATTCGGCGCGAGGCGATATTTCACTGACCTATTTCGAGTTTGGTGCCTTGGCCGCTCTATGGGTTTTCCGTGAGTTGGGCGTTGCCTATCAATTGTTAGAGGTGGGGCTGGGTGGGCGCCTGGACGCCGTTAACATCGTTGACGCTGACGTTGCAGTGGTCACTGCGATTGGTCTCGATCATCAAGAGTGGCTGGGGTCTGATGTTGACACGATAGCGGTAGAAAAGTGCGGTATTGCTCGGTTAGGTAGGCCATGCATTGTCGCCGACGGGGCAGCGCCTGACACCGTTATGCAAACGCTGAAGGATATCGGTGCTCAGCCGATTAAAGCGGGTACTGACTATCAATTCTCGGAGGCGTTTTTTTCTTGGCAGGGCGCCTCACCAATCGCTTTGTGCGTACCTGACGGTGTCATCCCCTTAAATGCCGCTGCGGCGGTTGCAGCTCTGCTATCTGCGGGGCTTCCTATCGACGAACATAGCATGAGTTCTGCAACCGCCAACGTCCGGCTACGTGGCAGACGCGAGCATATGTCCTGTGGAGATGTGAGCGTTGTCATGGATGTTGCTCACAACCCAGATGCGGCTTTGCAGTTGCACGAATTTCTCCAGACCTTACCCCAGGTTGATCAGACAATTGCTGTGTTTGCGGTCATGTCCGACAAGGACTGTCGTGATATGATTTCGGCTCTCGAGAGTGACGTCGATTTTTGGTGTTTACCCAATGGAATGGGCGGTGAGCGAGGGCAGGACCCCGTGAGGCTCTCTGACTACTTGGGGGAGAATAGTCGAGTGTTCGAAACGTTTGACGAAAGCTTAGCGTGTGCGCTGGACCGTTTAAATGGTGCCGGTCGTCTGCTGGTGTTTGGTTCTTTTTTTACGGTCGCAGCGGGGATAGACGCATTGCGTGTGCGTGCCTCAGGCACTGAAGGCGAAGTCGATGTTTAAGCAGCGACTTGTAGGCTTCGTAGTACTCGGCGCTTTAGCGATTGTTTTTTGGCCGATCGTGTTTGTATCACCCGAACCAGACGAGGAGTTGATGCTTCCTGTTTTTGAGATGCCAGAAAGGCCATCTCTTGTCATGTCAGCGAGGCGTGAGCCAATTCTTGAGCGAGTTGATAGGAGCCGTTTGCCGGTTATAGAACGTGCTGAGATCCCTGAGGAAGCCACTGTCGATACTATCGCGAACGACCCTCAAGTTGATTTGATTGCTGCGGATAATGAGCCGAATGGACAAGTATCCTCCCGCCAAAGAGCCGAGTTTGATGAACAAGGCCTACCTGTCAGTTGGGAATTACAAGTCGCTACCGTTAGTGCTCAGCAGCGGGCAGAGGAGATTGCGGAGCAACTTAGAAAGAAAGGTCACAAAGCTTACGTATCGCCTGTTACTATACGCTCGCAACAGCTTTATAGAGTGCGCATTGGCCCCAATTTGCAGCGGCAGAGGCTGATTGATATCCAAGCTGATATCGACGCTTACTTCGGTGTGGAGTCAAAAATAATTAAATTTGAGGTTTGAGAAACCTTGGAAGAGACACTCCTAGAAATTTTTGAAGACTTGAATCCATTCGATTGGGTCGTCTTGGGTGTTGTAGTCGTCTCGGCGCTGTTCGGTATGTCACGCGGTTTCGCTCGCGAAGTAACCTCTTTTCTTGGCTGGATTGGCGCCTTTGTTCTGGCCAACATTCTTGCGCTCCCCGTGTCGGAGACCATGGCTGAGGTCATCAGCGATCGCTCAATTCGTTACATCACCGCGTGGAGTGGCGTCTTTCTAGCGGTTCTGTTCTTTTGCGGAACTGTGGGTCGTTGGCTCTCAAGCCAGCTGCGCCAGCCCGGATTAAATTTTGGCAACCGGCTGCTTGGGGCCGGGTTTGGTATGGCTCGAGGCGTTATCATAGCGGCCGTAGTAACTCTGCTGCTCAGAGCGCTAATACCTGACTCTGAGGCGTCATTGTTGGAAGACTCCATTTTTATCGACGATATCGAAGTGGTGGCTGAATGGCTGGCAGATAATTTCGATGACGTGCTAAATGGCGATGTCTCAAATGTGGTTGATGACACGATCAAACAAAGCAGCATGCTTTAGGAGCAACTGAAATGTGTGGTGTAGTTGGTATTTCCTCGAACGAAAGCGTTGCTGCTGATATCTACGATGCGCTGACGATGCTGCAGCATCGTGGTCAAGACGCTGCTGGCATTATGACTTGCCATCGTGGCCAGTTTCTTCAGCGAAAAGGTGAGGGACTGGTGCGCGACGTATTCCAAGCCTCGCATATGCAGCAGTTGGCGGGTAATTTTGGCCTAGGTCATACGCGTTACCCGACACAAGGTAGCTCTGGATCAGCGCTTGCTCAGCCGTTTTACGTCAATTCTCCCTACGGTATCGCGCTTGCTCACAATGGAAATCTCACAAACTCCGCAGCTTTATCTGATGAGCTCTATCAGACCGATTTACGGCATCTAAATACCGATAGCGACTCGGAAGTCTTATTGAACGTATTTGCGCACGAGCTTCAGCGGCAGGGAAAGCTTAGCCCTGAGGCAGATGATGTGTTTAAAGCGGTAGCCGCACTGCATACACGCTGTGAAGGCGGCTATGCGGCGATCGCTATGATCGCTAGTGTGGGATTGGTGGCGTTTCGTGATCCAAACGGCATTCGACCGCTGGTTCTTGGCGTAAAGACGCAAGGCGAACAAAAGTGCTATATGGTTGCTTCGGAAAGTGTTGCCCTCGATGTGCTGGGTTATCGGCTTATTGGCGACGTTGATCCGGGCGAGGCACTCTTTATTGATGCGTCTGGTGAGTTGTCCCGTAAACAGTGCGCTGTTAATCCGAAACTCAAGCCCTGTATCTTTGAGCACGTTTATTTCGCGCGCCCTGACTCGCTGATGGATGGCATTTCTGTTTACAAGACCCGTATGCGTCAAGGCGAGCGCCTAGCGCACAAGATTATGCGCGAACGCCCGGATCACGATATTGACGTGGTGATACCCATTCCCGATACAAGTCGTGTTGCGGGGCAAGCCCTGGCTCACGAGCTTGGCGTTAAGTTCCGTGAGGGATTTATGAAGAACCGCTACATTGGACGGACCTTCATCATGCCCGGACAAACTCAGCGTAAGAAGTCAGTGCGCCAGAAGTTGAACCCTGTGCCCTTAGAGTTTGAAGGCAAGACCGTATTACTGGTCGATGATTCGATTGTTCGTGGCACGACTTGCCAGCAGATCATTCAGATGGCGCGGGACTCGGGTGCTAAACAAGTTTACTTTGCCTCGGCAGCACCACCTGTGCGATTCCCCAATGTTTACGGAATTGATATGCCCACAGCCTCTGAACTGGTTGCTCACGGTAAGACAATCGATGAAATCAGCGAGCACATTGGAGCTGATTGGCTGATTTATCAGGAGATTGACGACTTAATCGAATGCTCGCGAGAGGG
>JAYOAN010000016.1:18072-19163 GCA_038104285.1 Halieaceae bacterium | reverse complement strand
ATGGTCACATCAAGCGCAGATACCGGCTCGTCCGCCACAATGAATTCAGGCTTGGTCGCTAAGGCGCGCCCAATGGCGATGCGCTGTCGCTGACCGCCTGAGAATTCGTGCGGGTATTTCTTCGCGAAGGCGCGCGATAGACCGACGTTATCCATGAGCGATTTGATGGCACCGTCCAAGCCCGCGCGATCCACGATTTTGTGGAGTAACAAAGGCTCGGCCAACGTGTCATAAACCGTCATTCGAGGATTAAGCGACGCGTACGGGTCCTGAAAGATCATTTGCATGCGCCGGCGCAGCGTTTTCAAACGGCCTTTGTCGAGCTCACCCACTTTGAGGCTATCGAATTCCACGCTGCCGTCCGTAATCGGTGTCAGCCGCAGGAGCGAGCGCCCAAAGGTTGATTTGCCGCTGCCGGACTCGCCAACAAGCCCCAGGACCTCACCGCGATTAATCGTCAGAGAAACATCATCCACCGCTTTGATCGGCTCATCGCTGTTTTCACTCGTGAAGTAGGTCTTCAGGTTACTGACAGTAATGAGTGGTGTACGCGATACATTGATCTCGGGTGGCTCACCACTCGGAATCGCAGCAAGAAGCTTTTGCGTATAAGGATGCTGCGCATTCGAAAAAATGTCCGTGGGAGAACCTTGCTCAACGACCTGACCTTTCTCCATCACCACAATCTGATCCGCAATGTCCGAGACAACAGCAAGGTCGTGGCTGATAAACAAGACGCCGATATCACGCTTTTCCTGTAACGATTTGATCAGCTGCAGAATCTGGGCCTGAATGGTGACATCCAGGGCTGTCGTGGGCTCATCCGCAATCAGTAGTTTGGGTTCGGTAATTAACGCCATGGCGATCATGACTCGTTGGCGCATGCCACCCGAGAATTCGAAGGGGTAGGCGTTCATGGCAGATTCGGGGTTTCGAATACCTACCTCATCAAGCAATGCTGTTGCGCGTGCCGTGGCGGTCTCTTTATCGGCAACACCGTGTACCAACAGAGGCTCGATCAGCTGCTCGCCGATACGCATGTAGGGGTTTAGACACGTCATTGGATCTTGGAAGATCATGGCAATGTCGGA
>JAYOAN010000016.1:10289-17972 GCA_038104285.1 Halieaceae bacterium | reverse complement strand
GTGACGAAGCTGACGCTCAAATCGTTGACGTTTAATAAACTCATGCGATCAATCCTTAGAGCCGCGAACGTCGAGCGCATCGCGCAAGCCATCGCCCAAAAAGTTCAGTGAAAACAGGGTTATTGTCAGCGCAAGCCCCGGGAATATCAGTAGCCAAGGGTATTCTTCCATGGTCTCCGCCCCGTAGCTGATAAGCAGTCCCCAACTGGTTTGCGGGGGTTGGATGCCGAGCCCCAAGAAGCTCAAAAACGCCTCGAGCAACATAACGCTCGGTATGGTCAGCGTTGTGTAAACGATGATCGGACCAATCGCGTTAGGAATGATGTGCTTAAAGATAATGGCACTCGGAGACAGGCCCAGCGAGATGGCCGCTTCGACAAATTCCTGCTGCCGGAGGGCTTGCACCTGCGTGCGCATGATCCGCGCCATGGTGAGCCATTCCACCGCACCGATGGCGAGGAACAACAGTAGAATGTTTCTGCCAAATACCACCATCAAGAGAATGATGAAGATCATGAAGGGTAAGGCGTAGAGAATATCGACGAAGCGCATCATTGCCGCATCAACGCGACCACCGACATAGCCCGCTACTGCGCCCCAGGTAACGCCAATGACCAAGGCGACAGCCGTGGCGATAAAGCCGACAGCGAGCGATATACGGCCGCCATATAAAATCTGTGTGAGCAAGTCTCGACCGAAAATATCAGTGCCCAACCAATGCGCTGCTGACGGTGGAGACGCGCCTAAATCAAGATTCTGTGCCTCGTAGCTATAGGGCGCAATCAGCGGGGTGAGCAGCGCCAAAATCACCATGGTCAGCAAAATCACACCGCCCGCCACAGCAGCTCGGTTTTTCTTGAGCCTCAACCACGCGTCCTGCCAGAGCGATGAGCCATCTTCAGCGTCTGCGAGGTCTGCCCCCGACAACACCTTCATTTCCTCGGTATTCATCAAGCGGCTCCTTTGAACTGTGCGCGGAGACGCGGATTCAGCCACGCGGCTATCACGTCACTGATCAGGTTGAAGAACACAATGAGGGTTGAGAGAAATACGGTGGTTCCTAAAATCATTGTGTAGTCGCGGTTAAACGCCGCTTGCACGTAGAAGCGGCCTAAGCCCGGAATTTGGAAAATCGTTTCCACAACAAAAGATCCCGCAAGCAGACCCGCGAAGGCGGGCCCCAGGAAGGCGATTACGGGGATGAGTCCGCCGCGAAGGGCGTGCTGGGTGACTACCCGCCACTCCGGTAAGCCTTTGGCACGTGCGGTTCGGATATAGTCCTGCGAGAGAATTTCGAGCATGCCCGCGCGGCTTAATCGCGCAATGTAAGCCGCGTAAGCAGACCCAAGTGTGATCGACGGAAGAATCTTGTCGCCTGGTAAATCGCCCCAACCGGCAATTGGGAGCCAGTCGAGGTAAATACCGAATACCAGAACGAGCAGGGGACCGAGAAGGAAGGAGGGCATACAGATGCCTATCATCGCGAGCCCCATTGGGATGTAGTCTTGCCTAGTATTGGGTTTGAGTGCCGCGAAAACGCCCGCTAAAACTCCAATGAGCAAGGCGAAACTCAGCGCGTACAAGCCAAGCTCTGCCGTAACAGGAAGCCCGCTTCCTAAAATCTCGTTAACGCTGCGCCCCGGGTATTTAAAGGAGGGGCCCAGATCGCCATTACTCAAATCGCTGAGGTAGGCGAAGTATTGCTCGTGCAGTGGTAGATCGAGTTTGTACTGTGCCTCGAGTGCGCGCTTAACCTCGGGAAGGACCGCTTTTTCGCTATCGAAAGGACCCCCGGGTGCTGAACGCACCAAGAAGAAGGTCGCGGTGATGACAACAAAGATAACAGGGATGGCTTGAATTAATCGCCAAAAAATAAAGCGCAGCACCTTAGTTAGCCTCCCCGTTCAAGCGACGTTCCGGATGAAGCTTCACGTATTTTAGATTCAATGAGTCCATAAGGTTGGGGTAGATACCTTCAACACTTGGGTGCACCAAATGCTTACTCGTGTAGGTGTAGATGGGGATGATCGGCATCTCCTGCATCAGCATTGTCTCTGCCTCGTAAAATAGACCGTATCGCTCGTCACGCGTTTTGGCCTTGGGCGCTCGATTCAGAATGATGTCGTCGTAGATGTCGTTGGCGTAGCCAGTGTTGTTGTTTCCTCCCTCGGTAATGAAGAGGTCGAGGAAATTGTTCGCATCAACGTAATCACCAATCCAGCCGCGGCGCGCAACTTGGAAGTTACGCTGCGAAACGGAGTCTAAGTAAACCTTCCACTCTTGGTTTGCGATCGTCACATCGATATTGAGCTCGCTCTTCCACATTTGCTGCACAGCGACTGCGATTTTTCGATGCGCTTCCTGCGTGTTGTAGATGATCTCAAGCCCTGGCCAACCCTCACCGTTTGGATAGCCTGCTTCAGCCAGCAACTGGCGCGCCTTCTCTGGGTCATGATCAAAGAGTTTTGGCGGGTTGTAGCCCAGCGTATCCGGCGGCGTGATGCTAAAGGCCGGGATGG
Source organism: Halieaceae bacterium (assembly GCA_038104285.1). GTDB lineage: Bacteria > Pseudomonadota > Gammaproteobacteria > Pseudomonadales > Halieaceae > Luminiphilus. The sequence continues at coordinate 15,453 of JAYOAN010000016.1, read as the reverse complement.
CCGTGTCCTGGAGTACCGTTCGCGTGAGTGTTTCGCGGTCTAATGCCAGCGACAGCGCGCGGCGGACGAGGACGTTATCCACGGGTGGTCGATCGGTATTCACCAAGTAGTAGTAGGTGCCCAAGTAGGGCGCCTGCACGTAACTCGGGTCTCCGCTTTCGCGATATCCGGGAATCTTGTCCAGTGGGACTACCTGCGTGTAGTGCAACTGCTCAGCACGGAACATGCGCTCCTCACTGACAACGTTCTCGGTGGGGTAGAAAACGACGCCATTGAGTTCAACGTTGTCCCGGTCCCAGTAGTGCTCGCTCTTTTTCATGATAATGCGGCGATTGAGGGACCACTCTTCCAAGGTGAAGGCACCGTTGCTCACGATGTTGCCGACTCGCGTCCACGGCGTGAAGCGATCGGTCATCTTGCCGTGCTTCATAAGTGTCTCAGGATGAACCGCGAAGCTGCTGTAGTGATCCATGAGCTGCAGGAAATAGGGTGTCGGCGCGTTTAACGTGACTTCTAATGTCAGGTCATCGAGCGCTTTGACACCTACCTCGTTGAAGTCGGTGATCTCACGCTTCGAGTAAGCCTCGGAATTCGCGATTGGATAGAGCATGTAAGCGTAAAGTGAGCCCGTGTCGGGATGGAGCGCACGGTTCCACGACCAGACATAGTCAGAAGCAGTGATCTGCTCACCGTTACTCCACTTCGCATGGGGGTTGATATAGAAGGTGTAAACCGTGCCGTCATCGCTAATTTCCCATCGCTCGGCGACACCGGGTTCAGGCTCGAGTGTCTTTGGATTTTTTACCGCAAGGCCTTCAAAAAGCGCGCGGATAAGATGGTTTTCCGGGACACCTGTTACAACGTGTGGGTCGAGGCCTTGGGGCTCTGCGCCGTTGCCGTAGTGGAGTAAACCCTCTCGGTTTCCAGACACCACATTACTTTCACCACTACCACAGGCTGTCAGCAGTAACGCGAGGGAACTGACAGTTAAAAACGATCGAAAAAAACGCATGATTCTTCTTGCTCTTGGCTTTGACGCATCGTATCGAATTTTGCGGTAGGGGTGTAACAAACTCACGTAATTAGTCCTACGAGAAGCCCGCCTCGGAGACTTTATTGAGGCTGGGTTCTGGTACCATGGCGCGCTTAAATGAGTCGGTAACGGACGAGACCCAAATGACTGTCAGAACACGCGTTGCGCCATCTCCCACAGGAGACCCTCACGTAGGTACCGCCTACATGGCGTTGTTTAACCGATGCTTTGCAAAGGCGCACGGCGGGCAGTTCATATTGCGTATCGAGGACACGGATCAAGCACGCAGCACTGCAGCCGCCGAGCAGATGATTTTCGATTCGCTCAGATGGTTAGGGCTCGATTGGGATGAGGGTCCCGACGTGGGTGGTGATCATGGACCATATCGTCAGAGTGAGCGGCGCGAGATTTACGGTCAGTACGCTTGGCAACTGGTAGAGCAGGGCGATGCCTTTGTTTGCTACCGAACGCCCGAGGAGCTGGAAACGCTCCGCGAAGCCCGTCGTGCCGACGGCCGATCAACGGCTCTGAAGCCAGCCGATTTGGCACTCAGTGACGCCGAGCAAGCGTCGCGCAAAGCGGAAGGCGCCTCGTATGTTATCCGCATGCGTGTGCCCGATGAGGAAGGGGCCTGTTTGATTCACGATCGCCTACGTGGTGATATCGAGCTCGACTGGAGCATGGTTGATGCACAGATCCTTCTCAAGTCAGACGGTATGCCGACGTATCACTTGGCAAATGTTGTGGACGATCACCTGATGGGTATTACCCATGTGATTCGGGGCGAAGAGTGGTTGAACTCAGCACCTAAGCACAAATTACTCTATCAGTACTTTGGTTGGGATATGCCTGAGCTGTGTCATTTGCCATTACTCAGAAACCCCGACAAGTCGAAGTTGAGCAAGCGCAAAAACCCCACAAGTATCCTTTACTACGAGCGTATGGGCTTCCTCCCAGAGGCGCTGGTTAACTACCTGGGGCGCATGGGTTGGTCTATGCCCGATGAGCGCGAAAAATTCTCGCTCGAGGAGATGCAGGCAGCGTTCGATATTGATCGTGTGTCCCTCGGTGGCCCCATTTTTGACGTAGAGAAGCTCAAGTGGCTTAACGGTGCTTGGCTGAGAGAAGACTTCGACGTTCAGACCTTAAAGGAACGCCTGAAGGCCTGGCTTTGGAACGATGAAACGCTGGATAAGATCTTGCCGCATGCTCAGGGTCGCATGGATGTGATGTCGGACTTTATCCCGATGTCAGCGTATTTGCTGTCGGGCGAGGTTCCGGTGACGGCTGATGCCTTCGACGGCACAGCAGACTCTCCAGAAGAGCTACTTAAACGGTTGCAGTTCGTATTGTGGCGACTCGAGGCACAACAAGACTGGGAGCGAGGGGCGTTGTTTGCCACACTGAAAGGCCTAGCCGACGCTCTGGAATTAAAGCCCAAAGTGTTGTTCGCACCACTCTTCGTCGCGATTTCGGGCAAGTCGAGTGCTTACTCGATACCCGACTCGATGGCGATTCTTGGTCCCGACCTCACGCGCGCGCGTCTCAGGAACGCTATCGGCGTTTTGGGTGGTGTCTCTAAGAAGGCGGCAAAGCGGCTCGAAAAAGAGTATGCAGCGCTGGCCTAAAAGCGATCGCGCTGCTATTTCGTACTTGGTGACCGATTAGCGCGGACGATTTAGTAGTGCGATAAGCGCAAGAACAGCGACCACGATTTCGAAGGCTAATACGCCCCATGTGTAGCTGGTAAAGCTTGATGTCATCTCGATGCCGACTTGGCTACCGGCAACCTCTACCGTCGAATCGAGTTCACGGATAACGGTAAATGCCCTTGCTGCGCCAATGTAAAAGATGATGACGAACAGGAGCCACAGGCCTGCCTTTAGGTATTCCTTTATAACGGCCGAGGCGAGCAAGATAGAGCCGACAGCAATCTCCATGCCGCCGTACATGGCCGCAATCTCCGCATAGGCGTCCTGAGAGGCAATGAATAAACCCGACCAACCCGCAGGGATTTCTGGGTCATACACGCTAATGACACCTAAACCGAAGAAAATGGCGCCGGTGACACCCAACAGTAATTGACCAAACATGTTTCGTCTCCCAGATTTGCGAACCACACCTTAGCAAACCTGATTCTATCTTGACACCAGCCTCGCTGACTCGTAATGTTCGCCGTCTTCGATTTGGGGCCATAGCTCAGCTGGGAGAGCGCAACACTGGCAGTGTTGAGGTCGGCGGTTCGATCCCGCCTGGCTCCACCAAACATAGGACCCTCACGCATACGCGTGGGGGTTTTTTGTTTGCGCTGATACCCCGCAGTCGAACCCCGGAGGGGTGCGATGGCCAACAGGACGTTGTTCTGCCGCCTAGGCCAGGACGTCCGAGAGCGGCAAAGCCTGGCTTCACCAATCGAAACCTATTCCCCCCTTTAAGCGCTTTGGTAAAACGCCTAATTGTCAAACGGATACAATCGGTTGATAGGCGCGTGTTGGTAGTCCAGTGCGTCCAGGCGCGTGGTGCCAAACCAGTCTCCTGGCGCGTCGACGACCATGATCGTTTTTGCATAGCCCGTCTCATCGAAACCACGTCTAAAATGGACGCGAGATTTCACGACAAAGACGTCGTAGTCGTTGGGGTTTAACCCCTCAATACGCAGTGGAGACAACGTTCTGATCTGGGTGTAGGTAGGAACAAGGAACAGAAGATTGTTGTCCCCGAATTCAATCATTGCGATCTCGTCGTAACCCCAGCCTTCGCCAAAATATTTGACTGTTCCTTTAATTCGCACAGGCTTGCCTGCTTGCTCACCGGTAAAGCCCCCTACGCGCATATCAAACGGATCGCCTGGCTTCGCTTGCCGTGCGCTTAATTTGGCCAAGGCGCGTTCATCCCTAAGCGCTGCGTACATGACGTTGTTGACATTTTTTTCGAGGAGCTCTTTTAGGATCCAGGTCGCATCGCCCGGTCGGTCAGAATAGTCACCCAATACAATCGGAACTGCGCCCTCGTTAATGGCCGCTACGGTTCGTTCAACAGCGTCCTTTGGCATGGGGAACTTACCCTGCGCAAAGTCTTCTCGTACACGCCAGATAAACTCAGCCATATCGTCAGCGATTTCATCGGCCAGCGCCTGGTCATCGTTGGTCATAACATGCACGGTGGCGCCGACGTCGGGAACATCGGACCAAGGGAAGCCATAGAATACGCTGACGAAGGCATCAGGTTCGCGTGCCTCCCAGCGACGAGCACGCTCCATGATATCCATGGAGGGCGATTGTCCGGTCCACTGAAGCACGCTCGCTGTTATCACGGGCGGCTTTCGCGTAGCCGTGGTCGACTTGTAAAGACCTTGCAGTGACCGATGAAGAAAGTGAGCGGAGCGCTCGCCCTGTAAAAAGGCGTCATAGTGTGGATAACGCTTAGTGACAAAGGCCGCGTCTGCCCACGCTAAGAACTGCTCATCCTCATTGCCATGCAGATCAAATGACCCTGCAATAGGCACGTTGGAGCCCACAATTTCACGCACTCTTCGCGCAATTTCAGCTTCAGGTCTCGGTACGTCTCGTACTGCCATGGCACCGTGCAGGGCGAGGTAAACCCCATCCACCGGCATATTCGCGCGAAGGTCATCGGTAATGATCGTCATAAAATGCTCAAAGCTTTCTTTGCTTTCCCAGCTTCGAGACGACCCGCCAAATACCTCGTCAGGTGAGTTGATACCGACAACGGAGAACTCTGGGAGCGCCTTTGCCGCGTGGACAAATCCGCCAATAAAGCCTCGCTCACGATCGATCAGTTTCTCGCCCGTTATAAAGGGGACGCGCCAAGCTCTGTCTTCGATCTGCGTATCGCCGCCCGGACAAAAGGTGCAGGTTTCCTGCGAGTAACTTATTACAGCCACCTTGTAGGTGGTCTCCCCATCGCTCAAAGGGTCAGTTATTTCAGCAGGGCTTTGCTCACCGGCAACGACCGCAGTCGTGAACAAAAGTGGAAATAAAACTAGACGTCGAATGTGCATGGTTGTCCCTTCGTAGTTCCTGATAATTGATCTTACCCATTAGGCGTTTCATGATTCGGAGGCCTCAAGGCGTTCTCAATACTTTCCAATGCTCAGATGATTTCGCTTTT
>JAYOAN010000016.1:6370-10189 GCA_038104285.1 Halieaceae bacterium | reverse complement strand
GTCTGTGGCGGTTCGGGGGAATTCCGGTTAGAGTCGCAGTCGTCTTAAGGCAGGACGAGGCGCAGTTAGCGCGTTACCGGTAAAGCGGAGAGTAGGTGACAATTAAGCCGACACTCTAATAAGCGGGTTCTGCAAACAGACGATACACCGTTTTATTGTGCGTAGAGTTATCTCAAATGAGTAAACAGAAGCTAATCGTAGGAATCAGTGGCGCCTCCGGCATCATTTACGGCATCCGTATGCTCGAAGCCCTGCGTGCATCGAATGTGGAAACGCATCTGGTTATGAGTAAGTCTGCTGAACTCACGTTGAGCTACGAAAGTGATCTTCGCACTGATGACGTCAAAGCGCTCGCGGATCATTGGTATCCGGTGAAAGATGTGGGCGCTGCGGTCTCGAGCGGCTCATTTCCCACGGCAGGCATGGTGATTGCACCGTGCTCTGTACGAACCATGTCTGAAATTGCGACAGGTGTTACGTCATCACTTCTTACCCGCGCGGCTGACGTTGTCCTGAAAGAGCGAAGAAAGTTGGTGTTGATGGTGCGCGAGACACCGTTTCATACGGGGCACTTGAGAACAATGACGGCGTTATCAGAGATGGGGGCGATTATCGCACCACCGCTTCCTGCCATGTACACTCGACCCGAAAGTGTGGACGACATCATTAACCACAGCGTTGGACGCGTATTAGATTTGTTTGAACTCGAGAACGATCTTGTGAACCGTTGGGGTATTACGTCGGGTGTCAGAGAGCCTGGTCGAGACTAGGCTTACTTCAGAAGGGCTTTAGGTAAGGGTGCTGAACGCGTTCTAGGCAGTTTGCTAAGACGCCCACGCCAGGCATTTCCCGAGACGGGGCTAGTAACGCTATTACTTGCGGTCGATCGCTACGGCGTTGTGTGCGTGGAGACTTTCTTGGTGATCGACTTTTAACCAGTAATCGACGACGTCGGGCATGGCTTCTAATGACTGCTTGATGCGCCTTGCTGCGTCTTCGCAGAACATTAAGTTTTGCGCATTGAGTTTCGCGAACTCCTGCTCGTCCACACGCTTTACAGCCGTCTGTACGGGTGTGCCAATCACGCTTTCGACGTTTCGCACAAGCGAATCAAAAGACGGCCATGTCGAAGCTTCTGAGATGAGTTTCACGTAAGCATATGATCGCTGTGCGTGCGGTGTTGCAACGCTTCCCGATTCGGACTGCATCCACTCGAGCAAACTCGCTTTGTCGATAACGTCGCCTGCGAACTCCTCATCGACGGCATTCGCGAAGAGCTGGCGTGCAAGGGACGCTGAGCAAGGGCAGGTGCTCGAGTAGGGCACTGTTAGACCAAGTTCGTACATGAACTCACCCTTTACAGCGGTTCCTACGACGGAAACGGGATAGGCCTGATAGCCGACCTCACCACTCAGTAGGGCTGATTTTTCGAGCAGCAGGTCAAAATTCAGTTCGATCTTTGCGTTAGTGCTGATGCCTGCTTGCGACTCAATGCAATCCGCTAGAAAGCGCTCCAGTGTCTCTCTGCTACACACTTCACGACCCAGTTTCTGAACCAGTGCATGGAGTCGAGACATGTGGATGCCTTTACTCGCGGTGTCATCAAGGCTAACGAACACATTGGCTTTAGCAGGTGCTTGCACGGTGCTGCCGTCTTCGAGCGCAACAGACACCGGGAGGTCCAACTGTTCCATACCCACCCACTGCAGCGGTAAACCGCGTTGGGCAAGTGCTTCACTGGTGATGTCAGGAAGAGCGTCAGAGTTCATTCAACGTTTCGCTAGTCTAAGTTTGGCAGCGGATTACACTTTCTAGATGCGCTCTCGTACCGTTCGTATTTACTCAAGGCTAAGCTGCCTAAAGATCCTATTTATCATTCAGTCCGATCAGTTAAACCACTGCGCTCGATGTCACCCTTACAGCGCCAGGCCCGTTGCGGTTCACTTGATTGAGCGCTCGAACGCTCTATTCGGCAATTAACTGTTCCTTACATCTTGATGCAACAAGGACTCAGTTGTGACTGAGTCTCATTGGCTAGACAACTAAGGACTGCGCATTCTATACGTTACGGGCCCGGATTCTACCCCAATATGCCGTATTCTGGGCCGCTGTCGTACTTCATACGAGGACAACGCAACTCTGACCTCTAATCGTTTAGCGTTTGTCCTCGCACCGGGGAATTCCCGCCGTAGAGTATTAAGTTACGCGTATCTGCGATTGAGATAATCAAAAACAGCGCGAAGCGCCATGGCTTCGCCACCTTCGGGGTGCCCGGGTCGATGTCGGACGTTGAAAGCGTTGATATCGAAATGCATCCACGGTGTGTCATCGACAAAACGCTCTAAAAAGAGTGCAGCGGTGATGGCGCCTGCGTAAGGCGACGGCGCACAATTCACGAGGTCAGCAACCTTGGACTTAAGCATATGGTTGTAGTCGCCGTGAAGCGGCATTCGCCATACGGCATCATCGGCCTCTCGGCCCGACTGCGAAACCGCATCAGCAAGCGCGTCGTTATTGCAGAACATAGCCGAGAGCTCGGCACCCACGGCAGAGCGCGCAGAGCCTGTTAGCGTTGCGAAGTCAAAGATGGCCTCAGGCTTGTCTTCGGTTGCAATAGAGAGCGCATCACAGAGCAGCAGGCGACCCTCGGCATCGGTGTTATCGATTTCTACTGTCAGCCCTTTATGGGTGTGCAAAATATCGCCCGGACGGAAAGAATTACCAGCGATGGCGTTTTCCGCGGCTGGCACCAGCAAGCGCAATCGGACAGGAAGATTTTCCGCCATGATCAAATAGGCAAGGCCAATCGCGTTGGCTGCACCGCCCATATCTTTTTTCATCATGCGCATGGCAGAACCGGGTTTGATGTCCAAGCCGCCGCTATCGAAAGTGACGCCTTTCCCGACAATAGTGATCTTGGGCGCATTCTCATCGCCCCAAGTGAGGTCAATGAGGCGGGGTGCATCTTCTGCCGCGCGACCGACGGCATGTATCGCACCGCAGCCGGACGCTAACAGGTCATCACCAACCGTGACATGGATGCTGGCACCAAAGCACTCTGCCATTTCGCGTGATTCGGCTTCGAGGTGTGAAGGCGCCATATCTTGTGCAGGTGTGTTGATAAGGTCACGACACAGTGTCACTGCTCGCACGCTGTTGGTAACCAGTGTTGCATTGGCTTCGGCGGGCATCACCAGCCGAGCGGGGGATCGTGAGGCCTTCTTGTAGCGGTTGAATTGGTAGCCTCCCATGCCCCAACCAATGAGTTGAAGATCAGACACTGGCGTCTGAATACAGTAGTCGCCCTCAACAAGTGTCATTGGCAGACCGCCGAGTGTGGCGAGATCATCGTTCCCGTCCCAACCTACGAGCACCTTGAATGTTTCATCACATTTTAGCCAGGCAACCTGACCTTTGGCGGCGGTGAAGCCCTGTCGCTCGAGCGACGCTTTTTGATAGTCGTCGAGAGATGCTTGATGAGCGTCAAAATTTGCTGTTTTTAATAACTCGATGGGCGTTGGGTTGTCGGCATCGTCGATAAAACTTGTTCCAGTGAGAGTCGACTCGGGAGATGTGATGTACATAAAGCGGTTTGATCATCCTGTTTAAGAAGAGCGAGAGTCTAGCCGGACTGGTCAGCTAGGTCGATGACGGCGTTCCTTTCGTCGGTGACAGCGGTCCTTTCGTCGGTGACAGCGGTCCTTTCTTCGGTGACAGCGGTCCTTTCTTCGGTGACAGCGGTCCTTTCTTCGGTGACAGCGGTCCTTTGGAAGTTGGTCAATTTGCTTTGTCCTCGATCAGATATTGAGGGTGACATCT
>JAYOAN010000016.1:4088-6270 GCA_038104285.1 Halieaceae bacterium | reverse complement strand
ATCAGATATTGAGGGTGACATCTTTTTATCGCCGAGGATCATCGCCAACGAACACGTTGGTATTTCAATCAGAGGTATCAACAAGTGGCGATATCAAGCGCTGTTCGCTTCGTCTGGACTTCCCCTGATCGCTAACGCAACACAAACGAGCGTGCCGATCGGGAATAGCCAGGGCCATGCCAAAAGGGGGGAGGTGTAACTGTGATCGATGATTGACGTGAATAACTCTGGTTCATTGAGTACGAGCACAGCCAAGAGGCTAATACAGACTGCGGGGGCAATACCTCCAACCCTAAGCCGAGTACTCAAAAGGCTTAGGATAAAGAGGCCAAGCATAGGACCGAGGGTATAGGTGGTCATCGAAAACGCGAGCGTAATAAGATCACCCTCGGATTGTGAGAGTTGCCATGCAGTGGCCGCTAGTAGCAGTCCCCAAAAGATGACGAGTGCTCTAGAGGCCGAGAGGTAATGAGCCTCGGTCTCTCCGGGCTTCACAAAAGGACGATAGAACATCGTTACCGAAATCTGAGATAGCGCTGCGAGGATCGAATCAAGGCTAGAAATAGCTGCGCTCAGAATCCCCGCAATGAGCAAACCTTTCATGCCGGCAGGCATTTCGTTGAGGATGAAGATAGGGAATATTCGATCACCTTTTTCTTCAACCAGTGTGGCGAGCGAAGGGTCTAACGGATAGAGCTTGTAGAACGCAAATAAGCCAACGCCGACAAGAAGCATGAGCGCCGGTATGCACTCGCCCGCGATGCTCCAAAGCAGTGCTTTTCTGGCCTCTATCGCATCTTTGCAGCACATTAGCCGCTGCGTAAATAGATGGTCTGTGCCGTAGACCGCAACGCCTTGGAAGGGCAGCGCAAGGAGCGCCGCCCAAAAGGTGAAGGCGACTCGCGGATCGCGGGTGAAATCAAAAAGCTCAAATTTGCCCGCTGCGTATCCACTGGTTTGAAGCGTGCTCCAGCCCTCGGGCAGTGTCGTAAGGATGACAAAGAGCGCGCCAATTGCTCCGAGAACTAGCACGAAGAATTGCGCGAAGTCGGTCCAAATAACCGCCGCAACGCCACCCATCCACGTCCAAAAAATGGCGAAGACTGCGATGACGAAGATGCTTTGACCCATACTCCAGCCAGTGAGCAATTCAATGACTAGTGCTGTGGCATAGACACGAACGCTTTGACCCAATACGCCTCCCACCATGAATAGTCCTGCAGTGACGCGTCCAACCACTGGGCCTAATCGATCGCTCATAAAGTCATAGGGACTGTAGTACTCCTGCTCGTAGTAACGTGGCAGGAGATATCGCGCTATCAGTAATCGCGCGACGATGCCGCCCAATGCGAGTTGCAGGTAAGTAAAGTTGCCACCCGCGGCGAAAGCGATCGCCGGAACCCCAATAAACGTAACGGCGCTGATGGTCGTCGCTATGATTGATGCGCTGACGGCATACCAGGGGATGTTGCGACCACCCAAGAAAAAATCACGCGTTGACTCCTGCCTACCTTTTAGGCGGTGCCCAATCCAAGTAGTAATGACGATATAGAGACCAACAATGGTCCAGTCGATAGCGCTAAACATAAGCTTAGCTTAACCCGTTTATCGAAAAGGAAGTGCGATTTACGCAGAGTGATTTAAAGTGCCTTGGCGTGTTGAGTGTGCGATGAATGTCGGGGCGAAAACTGAATAAATTGTTGGTGAAAAGCACGGGATTTCGGTAGCTTCGCAGTATGGAGAAAATGAAACCGGGTACAAAGATCGGACTACTCGCGGCGGCTATCGCTGCGCTGACTGCGTGGTACTGGGTTCACCTAACACGGGAGGTGGCCCTCCCCGAGGATCGCACACTCTTTGTTATCGTGTTTTTGTCGTGTGTGGTTTTGGGCGTGGCGGCATTCATCAAGCGAACCAGTTGGTTTGGTGCTGTTCCACCCGTGTTTGCTATCGCTGTGGGTTTATTTTTTCCAGCGACCATGATGATCAGCGAACAAGTGGTTGCTCGCGACTCAGCTATCGAAGTGGGGGATACGATCCCCCGTTTTATTTCCGTAGACGACTCGGGAACTGAGTTCGACTCCCGATCACTCAATGGCCACCTGGTGCTTATTAAATTCTTCAGGGCGCATTGGTGACCCTACTGCATCGGCGAGTTACGTCGAATGGAAGAGTTAAGACC
>JAYOAN010000016.1:0-3988 GCA_038104285.1 Halieaceae bacterium | reverse complement strand
TCTGAGAACTACCAGCGCCGCTCAGACCCTTCGGTTGTTCTTGCTGCTATGGAAGCGCACTTCGATACCCTACCTTAAGAGCTCCTGCCGTTTATCCCGTAGTTATCTTTTTGGGCAGCATGAACGGGCTTAATTAGCGAGATTATCTGGGGGACAGCCGGAACCTAAAACGCTTCTTTGTACCTGCTCGCCCAACCAAAGATAAAACCTACGACTAGAAAGCTTCTAGTGATAGCTGTGTCACTCACTGATGACGTCGATCTTGATTTGCTGAATGTTGCATCGCGCGTGAGATTCTTTCGCGCTGTAAATCAGCGTTTGAATTGACGGCGCATTCTCATTTGGCGCCACAAAAATTGGACTAGGCGCAAAGGGTTGCCGCGCGTTTTGCGCCACACGAGGCGTTTCATCGCTGGGGTACTGTCGTAATTACCCTCACGCTGGCCGTGGCCGGTGTGAATCGCCAGATTCGGCACATCAACCACATCGAGCGGCAGCGTTAACTTCAGCCGTCGTGTTTCCGGCAAAAGACACTCGCTATCGTTGCACGCTTGGAAGGTCACATTGACGGTGACTCCAACCTCGGGTGCGTCCAAGGGACGGCATTCGCTGACAAGCTCACCAACCGGGTAGAGCGGGATGATCAGATCTACCCGACCGCTCCATACCTCAAGTGTCTCATCGATCGATGCGAGATGAAGGGAGTGCGTAGCAGGCGACTGCATCGGCAGCAAAACAAGACCATCTGGGCCTTCTACTTCAATGCGCGTTGCGGTCAGACCTTGAGGCACGGGTTCGCCGTAAATATGCAGTCCCTCGGGTAGAGCAAAGGACACCACAAGCTGTCGCACAATGCCTTGACGGAGGCTGCCATTGCCACCGTGGAGGGCCGCTGTAATTTCAATACCGTCAGCCGTGGACGTCGCCCTAGGCGCCGACTCGTCAATTTGAATGTTACCGAGCGCCGCATCAATCAGCATTTCAGGGCTTTCGCGCTTCTTGTAAGAGTCGTGGAAAAACTTAGATGTAACGATTCCTTGCTCGTCGCAAACGTAAACGCCTGGATAGGGAATTCCGTACAGCGGGCCGTCTGCCGCGGTCAGCTGCTCGTTGAGAAGGCCATATTGCTTGATAACCGTCGAGTGCGTATCCGAGAGCAGGGTGTAGGGAATGCGCTGGTTTTCGGCAAACTCAGCTAAGGTTTCCTGATCGTCATACGACAGCGCGTATAGCTTGATGCCCGCAGCTTCAAACTTCGCGAAAGAATCTCGCAACTCACCTAGCTGCGTCCAGCAGGGGGGTCACCAAACGGCGGAGCGATAGAATACAAGTGCGGCTTGGCTGACACCGCGATCTTCATGGAAGTTGACACGATTCCCAAAGGCGTCATTTACGCTGAAATCGGGTAAGCGTTCGCCTATTTGGGGACCCGTGGAATGTTCCTCGGGCATGCTTGCACGGACCGGATGACCCAAGGGGGCAGGTGCATCAAATCCCAGTTCATCGCGTTCAGCTTTCATGGCGAGACGATGCCACAAAGAGTCCTAGATCTGAAGACCGAGTTTGTGTGACTAGACGTGGTCGATTGTTCTCAATGAGACAGTCTTCAGTTACCGTTGGATAAAGTGCTTTGGTGCGGGGGGTAGTCGGAGCTATGGGTGCGATGAAAAAGGGCTTACTGGTGGGGCTGTGCTGCATGCTGCCTTTGCAGGCGACCGCTGCCGTCAGCGAGGCCCTCTGCAAAGCGTTTACTGACGCAATGGCAGAGTTCAGTTCGAAGCTTCCGATGACCGTAAGCATGCCGTCTAACGCGACTCGCGGGAAAGTAGATAAATCGAACGTCCTTGTGTGGTTGCCCACGACCTATACGGAGGTAGTGTTTGACTGTGACACTGGAACGGTCATTTATTCGCTCAAGCCCGGTACTGCAGAGGCCTCCTACCAATTACTCAAGCGCTCGTCTCCCAGTGAACTCGCTGCGTTTAAAGCCATTCAAGATGATATGGCATGCAAGCCCGATGGCTTTGTTCGGAGTCATGGCGTCAGCGAAATGCGGCGGTGGCACAGTTACGACGACACCCTCTGGCAGACTTTTACAACAAACCCAGAGGATTGCGGGTGATTAGCTCAAAAATTGTCCCTTTTCGATTCGCCTTCACTCGCTCGGTTTTTTTTAAGTCGGTTTTCGAAGAAACGCATCGAAAATGATCGAGCGCGCTATCGATATTTTGTGTCCGCGCCCGCCTCGGGACTGGGAAAATCCGAGGTGCTTCGAGATCAATCGCTTGCCGGGACACGCGCCTCTGCGGTCGTATCGGGCAGAAGATAATGCGCGCACTGAAAAGGCGGGCTCAAGAACGCTTTCCTTAGATGGGCAATGGCAGTTCTGTTTTTTTGATAGGCCAGAGGATGTACCTGCATCGTGGTTGACGCAGAATATTGAGGACTCGGACAGCATAGAAGTACCGAGTAACTGGCAGCTGCAAGGCTACGACAAGCCGATCTATACCAATGTGAAGTATCCGTTTCCGGTGGACCCTCCGCGTGTTCCCGCGGACAACCCCACCGGCTGTTACTCCAAGGCGTTCTGTGTCCCTGATGGGTGGCTCGCGTCGGGACGGACTCGTGTCATCTTTAACGGCGTTAATAGCGCGTTCTACCTTGTCTGTAATGGGCAGTTTGTCGGCTACTCGCAAGACAGTCGTTTGCCCGCGGAGTTCGATCTCACGGGTTTTTTACAGAGCGGAGACAACCGCATCGCGGTGATGGTCTTGCGCTGGTCAGACGGAAGCTATCTCGAAGATCAAGACATGTGGTGGCTCAGTGGCATTTTTCGCTCTGTTGAGCTACTGCACAAGCCAGACCTACACATTGCCGACTTTGAGGTGACCCCGACACGCTGCCGTGAGCCAGAGGCGATCGTCAGTGTTGAGGTTGAGGTTGCTGGCCGAGATCTAGCTGTCACAGCCAGCTCAAGTAGCTTACTGGCGCGTTTCTATTTTGAGGGCAAGCTCGTCGCCGAGCAGGTAACAGAAGCGCGTTCTTTCGATGACAATTGCTCCAAGCTGACGGTTGAGCTGCCTGTTGAGGCACCAAACCTTTGGAGCCATGAAGTCCCGAACTTGTACCGACTAACGCTCACGCTCCTCGATAAAGACGGAAACCACGTCGAGTCAGAGGCCTGCAACGTGGGACTGCGTGAGGTGGAGATTCGTGACGGCTTGCTGCGGCTAAATGGCAAGCCATTGCTGATTCGGGGCGTGAACAAGCATGAGCACGATCCTGCCACTGGACACACAGAGTCGCTTGAGCGGGTTGAACAGCAACTCAAGCTCATAAAACAGAATAATTTTAATGCGATTCGATGCTCGCACTATCCGCATCAGCCTGGCTTTTATGAGCTCTGCGATCGCCTCGGGCTGCTAGTGGTGGATGAAGCGAACATCGAAACCCACGGTATGAGGCCCATGAATGCACTTGCCGAGGATGCTGATTGGGAGGCAGCGTTTATCTCTCGCGGTGAACGCATGATCCAGCGCGACAAAAACCATCCCTGCATCATCATTTGGTCCCTCGGGAACGAGGCTGGCTATGGTGCGGCGCATGATTCAATGTATGCCGCTGTCCGCAAGCTAGATCCCTCGCGACCGATTCAATACGAGCCCGGTGGCTCTAATACACCCGTGACAGATATTATTTGCCCGATGTATGCGCGCGTTGATGAGGATATTTGGTATCCGGGTGCAACGCAGGCGGTGCCATCGATCATGAGCTGGATTCAACGGCCTGAGGAATATCGCCCGGTCATTCTTTGCGAGTACGCGCATGCGATGGGGAACTCGCTTGGAAACTTTAAAGACTATTGGGATGCATTCAGGGCTGAACCTCGGCTTCAAGGCGGGTTTATATGGGATTGGGTCGATCAGGGGCTCGATTGCGAGACGGAAGATGGTCGACATTTCTGGGCATACGGTGGCGATTTCGGCGA
>JAYOAN010000153.1:0-3718 GCA_038104285.1 Halieaceae bacterium | reverse complement strand
GCTTTTGTTCGTCGAGTATTGATGCTGTTTCGCTGGCAGCTTTGAAGGTTAATGCTGATCAGTCCCCGGCACTGATAGCGGGAGGTGTCGAGATGATGTCGCGCGTGCCTCTATTAGCCGACGGCGCCCGCGTCTTTGCCGATCATAACTTTGGCGTTGAACATCATGTGCTGTTGATGGGCGCCGGTGCTGACCTAATTGCCACTCGTGTGGGCGCGACGCGAGAAGATTGCGATGAGGTTGCTTTTTTTAGTCATCAACGTGCGTTAATGGCAAAAAACGAGAAACGTTTTTCTTCAATCGTCTCGATTAATACCTCGGGTGGTGAAATCACTGACGATGAGTGCATCCGTGCATCGCTCACTCGAGAGCGTTTGGCGGATATGCCACTCGCTTTTGCAGCGCTCGGTGCAGAAGGATCTGATCAAGTCCAGCTCGCCGCGTTTGAGCATCTAGATACGATATCGCATGTTCACACAGCAGCAAATTCTCCTGCTATGTGCGACGCTGCGGCCGTTCTATTGGTCGGTGACAAGTCCATCCAAGATCGACTTTCAGTTCTACCTAAAGTAGAGATAGTTGATTCGGTGACATGCGGTGCTGAACCTCTTGAGGTTGTGAGTGGGTGTGTCACAGCCACCACTGAGATAATGCGTCGCAACCGACTCTCAACGGCTGATGTCGATGTGTTTGAGATTCATGAAGCCTTTGCCGCAACCATTGTGAAATTGATGCGTGAGCTCGATCTTTCGCTTGATAAAGTGAACGTCAATGGAGGTTGCATTGCTCTGGGACACCCCATGGGTGCGACTGGGGCCATTATGGTGGGCACTGCGATTGACGAGTTGCATCGATCTGATGGGGAACTCGCCGTCGTCGCGGCAAGCGGAGCCGCTGGGAGCGGTAGCGCGTTACTACTGAGGCGTTGCGACTAATCTTCTTCTGCGGATTGCCCTACGTAATCACTGTGAAGAATTTCGTTGGTTAGCCGCTTTTTGTAACGCCGTTGGCGCCGTCGTGCTGTTGCTGTGTTGGCGCGCCAACCGGCCCTCTTATCGGTGACAAGCTCGTCCAAATCGTCCACTGACTCAATGGTTTGTCCGTCGCGCTCGTATGTCCTGCGGGTCATTCGCCACCCTTCTTTAGTCTATCAGCGATTCTGCCGCAGACGACCAAAGTTGGCGACTTATCTACTCCCCGACTGTTAGGGCGTTACTTGGACGCTTTTTTAGGAGAGCGGGCGATTAGCAAAGAAAATGATGTCGGCTGCTGTTCATTCGCCGAAGAGTTGATTTGCCGCGTGAGTGAGGAAAATTAGACGGATCACCCAAGCCATGTCTCAGTTATCACTTGGGAAGGCCTTCATAACCTCGCGCAGAAGGTCCCATCGATTAAAGCCTTGCTTACCGAAGTCCAGACCACGTCGGACAATAACGAGATCATGGCTGGGCACGACAATCACATACTGCCCTCGGTTTCCGGCGGTGCTGTAGGCATCGGCTGGGACCTCGCTTTTCCTATCGTCGGGCACCAGCCACCATTGCCCACCGTAGTCATTGCCACGCACATCCGATGCTGGAGCAGGCGTTCTAACAAACTGAATCCAGTCCTCTGATAGTAAGCGCTTTCCTTGCCAGACGCCGTTTTGAAGATGGAGCATGCCGAAGCGGGCGAGATCGCGTGCATTGGTGTAGACCTGTGATGAAAAAATAAAGTCACCGAACCGATCGGTAGATGGCAAGGTGCTGGTCATACCCAAAGGCTCGAATAACGCCGTATGAGGGTAACGAAGGTAGTCCGCGTCTGTTTCGAATGTTCGCTTTAAGGCGTAAACAGCAAGTAACGTATCGTAGTTCTCGTAATCCCAAAAAGTCCCGGGCTCTCGGATAAGGCCACGATTCCGCATGCCCTCGATCGAGCTGGCACCCGCCCAATAGGCAAGACCAGATCCGGTCGCGTACTCCATTCCAAAGCTGTCGACGGGGTAGAGCCCTGAACTCATGTGCAAGGCCTGGCGCAGAGTGATGCTGTTTCGTGGGTCAGTCTCAGCAGCTGTCACCTCAGGTAGCCAATCAAAACCGAGTGGTGCGTCGAGCGATAACTCACTCGCGTCGACTTTCATTCCGATGAGCGTTGCTGCAATACTTTTTGCCGTGGACCAGGTTCGCGTCCGGGTTGTGCTGTCAAAACCATCGGCATAGCGCTCAAGGACAATATTGCCTTTGTGAACAACCAGAAGGCTTACGGTATTTTGCTCTGGCGTGTCGCGTTCAAAGACCCATTGCTTTGCTTTGTGAAGCGCAGTTTCGTCGATGTAATGAGGCAGGGGCCTGCTCTCGACGACATCGCCCATTGGCCAAGGCAGCTGGCTGGTGGATTTCCTATAGCTTAAGTCAATTGTTGGCAGTGAGTCGTTGTCGGCTAAATTCCAGTTTGGTGGGGTTACGACGCAGCCAATGCCCTCGCGAAAAATGGCATGGATGCGCTCACCGTCGTCGTCACCTCCAACCCCTACCCATTTGTCCGTTGCATCGACAGAATAGTTTCCTCCACTTGCGTCCCCAATGACGCGGTCGCCAAGATAGGCGAGTTCATTTTGAAAGACTTGATCGATACTGCGGTTTGAGGTGAAAAGGCCGTTGCAGCTGAGTACCGCTTGCACACCATTTCGAATCATCTGCCGATTACTCTCGAAGTAATCGTAGTCCGCATACGATGATGAGCTGAGGCCTATCACTAGCAGGGCAAGGGTTTGACCAATCTTTTGCATCTTCATTTTTCTCAACAACAGCTTGTGAGGGAGATTATCAGGTATTTTGCGCTCTTCGCTTCCGGTCCTTTCAGACGTTATTGTCCTAAGGGCCTATCAGAAACAGTTCAAGGCTCAAAAACATGAAACCTGCTTGGCATGAACGGCTCAAAAAATCGATCGCGAAAAACAAGCGCGATGCGCACAACCGTTACTTTCAGTTGGCTACTATCGCAGCAGATGGTACGCCGAGAGTTCGTATGGTGGTATTTCGTGGGTTTTCTGATGATGGTTTATCGCTCTCGATTATCACCGATACGCGCAGCCAAAAAGTAAGCGAGCTGGCATCGTATTCGAGCGTTGAGATTGGTTGGTATTTCACCCACACCCGAGAGCAGTACCGACTTCGTTGCGACAGTAAAATTTATACAGCAGCTGATGACTCGCAGGACGCACTCGACAAGCGCGAGAGGATTTGGTCTGCATTATCCGAAGCAGCGAAGGAACAGTTCTTTTGGATAACACCTGGGGTTCCAGAAGGAACTGGCGAAGCTCCCGGTGTCACGGCAACACCTCCTGACACGTTCGCGGTAATCGTTTTTGAGCCGCACTCCGTCGATCATCTCGTCCTAGCGAAACAGCAAACGCGCACGCGTAGTGAGCGCGGTGATGCCGGTTGGTCGGAGCATCCGCTAAACCCCTAGTCCAGCAGCGCTCGGTTTGGGAGTGACAAGCGGTTTTGGAGTTTTAGTGGCCTCTCTGTGCTTTTGTTTTATGCTACCGGCCGGAATAACGATAATTAAAAGGTGTTTTCGCCATGTTACCGAGCACGCAATCGAAGATAGGCGCTTTTGGTTACCTTGTTGTAATCAGTGGATTCTTGAGTTTACTGGGCGCTTGCGGCGGTGAGCCTATCGAGCAGTCGAGTGAATCTTTCAGTGCCATGGCCGATGTGCACAATGATCCCAG
>JAYOAN010000152.1:0-3729 GCA_038104285.1 Halieaceae bacterium | reverse complement strand
AGCATACGAATAGCGCTTTCGGGAGGCATACCGCCGGATGCTTCACCTTGGAGAACATCCCCTTGCAACGGATAGTCAGCCCAATCGAGGGGCGCTCGCCAACCCGGCGGTGGCATCAATTCAGAACGGGTGCCCGCGACGGGATAGAGATTTCGCCAGTGACGGATTTCATCAGCCAGCTCAGCCACAACGTCAGGGTGCTCAAGCGCTAGGTTCTGGTACTCATTTGGGTCTGCGTTGATGTCGAAAAGAAAATTGCTGACCTCAACAGATGTAAAGCCTGTCTCGATGCGCTGCACCAACTTCCACTCGTCGTTGAATGCGGTGACGTTCACCGTGTTTTTAAAGGGCGACTCAGCGATGAAGAACAAGAGCTCGTCACGCGCAATGTCTTCACCATCGACAATGGCTGGGAGAAAATTACGTCCGTCGAGGCGGTGACGCGTCGCAGGCTCAATCCCCGCAGCGGCCAGCAGCGTGGGGAAAACGTCCATCACCGACATTATCGACTCGACTTTGCCGCCCGGGGCGATCTTTTCGGGCCAACGCATGGTGGCAACTACCCGGATGCCACCCTCGAAGGTGTCGCCTTTACCGCCCCGCAAAGGTGCATTATCGGCACCGCCGATGGCGTATACCGCACCCCCGTTATCCGAGAAGAAAAGCACAATCGTGTTGTCGGTTAGCCCCTCAGCATCGAGCGTGTCCAATACTCTGCCAATGGACTGATCCATGCCATCGACTACCGCGGCATACATGGGCCGCGCACTCTCGCGACGGGTGACTTTCGCCATAAATCGGGTGTTATCCGCCATTTTGCTGCGCGACTTACCCCGATCATCTTCCATATCAGCGTACTTGGCTTTCAGGTCCTCAGGGGCATCGAGCGGCGTATGAGGCGCAATAAACGGCATGTAGATAAAGAAGGGCTTTTCCGCATCGCGGTCACGGATGTAGCGACTGACCTCGTCGGCAAGTAAGTAGCTCTCGTAACCCTGATCGTCGATAGAGACGCCGTTACGCTGAAAGTCTTTACCTCCCAAGCTCGCAAAGGGTGGGAAGAAGCCAACCTCGGTATGCAGGTGGCCGTAGAAATGCTCAAAGCCTCGCGAATTGGGGTGATACGTCTGCTGCGCATGACCCAAGTGCCACTTCCCCACCATCGCCGTTTGATAGCCCGCGCCTGCAAATAACTCAGGAAGGAAGGTCTCCTCAGGATGAATCCCGTTGTTATGCCACGGCATGATGGTGGAGTAAGCAACGCCCAATCGAATCGGATCCCGCCCTGTCATCAAGGCAGCGCGCGTGGGCGAGCAAATCGGAGTGGTGTAGAACCGATTCAGTTGTGTTCCCTCGGCGGCAATGCGATCGAGCGAGGGCGTCTCGATGATCTGGTTGCCGTGAAACCCTACATCCGCCCAACCGAGGTCATCTGCCACCATCACGATGATGTTCGGCTTGTCACCGGCAAACACGGAGGACGACATCAGAAAAGCGATAGCGCTGAAGAAAAAGGCCCCTATTCGGACCATAACCCACCTTCCTTTTTTATTATCGTGCTGTGGCACACTGTGTCGCAGAGAGTATCGCGCAGACAATAAGAGTGAAAACCATGCAGCGGAAAAATCTTCTAATCACTATGGGTGTTCTTGCCCTTATATTAGCCGCCGTTTTGGTGCTGCCGAATCTGGATAGATTGCAGAGCAAGGCGCGACAGACCATTGCGAGTGCCGCGGGGAAAGCAGCTGTAGCCAATATGTCTGGCGTACTGGCCGAGAACAACGCGCGCGGTCTCGCTGCTGCTGAACTGATCACCCTACCCATTGCCGTGAGTGAGGTAGCACCGGGCATCTTTCAAGCCTCGGGCGTGGGTAATAGCTTTGCCATCGAGACCAGTGAAGGAAGTGTGATTTTCGATACGGGCTTGATCATTCAGGCAAGCGAGCAGATTGCAAAGCTCAAAGCGGCCGTAGGCGACGAAGAACCCAAGAAAATCATCCTGAGTCACAGCCACGCCGACCATGTGGGCGGCACGCGACTCTGGGACGAGGGCAACGCGGAAATCGTTGCGCATGTGGAGTTTGAAGAAGAGCAGCGCTACCTCACCGAGCTCAACCCTTATCTCCACCAACGCAACCGAACCCTCTTTCCTTGGATCCCTGAAACGCCGCGCACGCTCCCAGGCATGAATTTCCGCGGTCTTGTTCCCGACGTTCGCGTGGGTAACGGCGAGCCCTATCGTTTCACTCTGGGCGGCAGACGATTCGAAGTCTACGGGACACCCGGCGCCGAGGGTGCAGATAACATCGTCTTATGGCTACCCGACGAAAAGATACTGCTCTCGGGTGACTTCTTCGGCCCTCAGTTCCCGCAATTTCCGAACGTGTTCACGATGCGGGGCGAGAAAGTGCGCAAGCCCATCGAATACGTCGATTCGCTTGACCGCATCCTAGCGCTCGAGCCGGAGATGATCCTCCCTAGCCACCTCGACCCGGTGGTCGGCGGCGACAAGATTGCCCGCGATATGCGAAAAATTCGTGACGCGGTCCAGTACGTTCACGACGAGACAGTGGCAGGCATGAACTCAGGCTTTTCGGTTGAGGAACTCATGAGTAGCATCGCGCTACCGCAGGAACTTAGCCTTTCGCAATCGCATGGCAAGGTCAGCTGGGCGGTTAAATCCATTTGGGAGTACTACGCGACGTGGTTCCACTTTGATCGAACGAGTGAGCTTTACCCAACCTCTCAGCGCGCGATTTTGACGGATGTTGCTGAGCTGATGGATCTTGATGCGGCGCGCCTGCAAGTTCGGCGTTATTTGGATGCCGGTGAACCCGAGAAAGCCTTGCTGCTACTCGAGTTGCTTGAGGGTGCTGATGTAACGGAGACACAGCGAGCACTGAGAACCGAGACGTTACTTGCGCTAAAGAAGCAGGCAGAGCCCATTGGTAACGACTATGAGCTGTATTGGTTGGATAGCGAACTTGAAAAGCTTCAATGAATATCAGCTGCAGTTGTCGCTCTGTTTGCCAAAATTCAGCCCCCTCAACTGGACTAGGACAAGACCTATCTGTCAGTTGCTCTTGCGCATCTCGTCCCCTATGTTCACCGTATCTAGTAATAACAACACGTATACATCGAGGATCCTATGACTGACCGTTTAACCGTCGTCTCCACGGACTGCCACGCCGGACTGCCGATTGCTCAGTACAAACCCTATGTTGATTCGAAGTACCACGACTTCATCGACATGGCGGTAGACGTCCAAATCGAGATGATGGACAAGGCCGAACAGCAGTTCTTGATCAAAGAGATCAACGACGAATGGCGAGCGCCCATCCAACAAGAGCTGACTGGCGCGTGGGAGTACGGCGAGCGACACAAGATGCTCGCAAAAGACGGCATAGCCGCGGAAATTATTTTCCCCGATGGTATTACCGAGCAGAACACACCACCCTTTGGTGCCGGTCTTGGCTTGTCACCCAAAGACGCAGTACCTGAACTGCAGTGGGCGGGTGCAATGGCGCATAACCGCTGGCTGTCAGAACTTGTCGCTAACGACCCGAAACGACACTTTGGTGTCGCCTCGATTCCGCTTTTATTTGATGTTCAGCAAGCCGTTGATGCGGCGCGCTGGTGTCACGAGAACGGCTTAAAGGGCGTTATGCTCCCAACTATGTGGGGCGAGCACGCGGCTTACCACGATGTGAAGTACGACCCCTTCTGGGA
>JAYOAN010000151.1:0-3733 GCA_038104285.1 Halieaceae bacterium | reverse complement strand
TCGCGCGCCCATTCTGTAAGTGCGTCTTGTGAGACGGGCTGACTGACAACGAGCGCACAAGCGACCAACTCGCCCCATTCATCATTGGGTATCCCAATGACGGCGACCTCACTCACATCCGGGTGCTCAAGCAGAGTGGCTTCAATTTCAAGTGCAGAGAGCTTGTAGCCACCTGATTTGATGATATCGATCGAGGCGCGACCCAGTATTCGATACGCGCCCTCGTCTACTACGGCAATGTCGCCTGTTAAAAACCAGCCGTTGGCAAACGCCTTCGCGGTCGATTCAGGGTTGCCCCAATACTCTCGAAACGCCGTTGGGCTCTTCACGGCCAACTCACCAGGCGTTGATGCGTCAGTCACTTCGTCACCGCTCTCGTCGACGCGTTTTATGACAACACCCGGTAGCGGTTGCCCTACATGCCCGGGGCGGCGCTCTCCGTCATAAGGGTTCGACAGCGCCATACCCAGCTCGGTCATGCCGTAGCGTTCTAGAAACCGCTGCGAGGTCAGTGCTTCCCATTCTTCAAAAAGCGGCACAGGGCAAGCAGCCGACCCTGAAACATTCAATCGCATAGCAGCAAAACCCTCGGTAATCTGGGTTTGTTTCTCAGCGTCGAGCGTTTTGAGATAGGCGATGAGCTTTACGTATATGGTAGGTACGGCCATGAATACCGAGTAACGACCAGCGGCCACCTCTTCACAGACACGCTCCGCGTCAAAGCGTGCAAAGAGATCGACCGTGGCACCGCGCCAAAGCCCACAGAGAAGAATATTGACGATGCCGTGGACATGGTGGAGCGGCAGAAAAAGCGGGATCACATCAGTATCAAGCCAGCCCCAGGCTTCTATCAGCGACGTCACCATGGCTGACACGCTCTCGACGGTATGAACCACCGCTTTGGGTTTTCCCGTGGTGCCGCTGGTAAAGACAATCAAGGCGCCCTGCTCTCCGGTAATCGGCAAGCTCGGGGGATACGCGGCATCGGGTAAGTCCGCTACTGAAACCTGAGTTACCGAAAGCTGCTCGCATACCGCATTGAGGCCGCTTGAGCGGAGCGAATCTGGCAGGAGTAAACGCTTCACGCCCGCGACCGAGAGACAATGCGACAGCTCATCCGCACTCGCATGAACGCTCAACGGAACGGCAATACCTCCGGCGGCAACGATTCCGATAATGAGCGAGGCATATTCAAAACTTGCGGGATAGAGAAAAGCGACACGCTCTTCGTTCAGTGATGCCTCTCCATCTAGCAACCCGGCAATGATAAGGTTTACGCAAGCATCAAGCTGTGAGTACGTTATTTCTTCTCCCGCATCGACCAGCGCAATGCCAGTCGCGTCCGCACTTAATCGGGGAAACCATTGAACCTGATCAGCCATCGCGCTTAAAGAACCACAGTAATACGCTGGCGGTGACTAGTGGCACTGCAAACACTAGGAATAGGGAGTACATGGACCAGCCAAGGGACAATAGCGCAGCTGCGACAATGGGGGAGGCGATAGCGCCGCTGCGGCCAACGCCGGCTGACCATCCGATGCCCGCAGCACGCACCTCACTGGGATAGACCTCCGCAACGAGCGCATACAGGCAAGTAAACCCAGAGTGCATCAATACACCAGCGATGAATATGAGCGCCGTAAGTATCTGTAATTCGGAGGGCTCTGCCAGACCTAGATAAGCTAGCACTACACCCGCCAGTCCGAATGCGAAGGACAGTAGTAACGCCAGAGGCAGTCGAGTAGAGAAGTATGCCAGTGCGAGAATTCCAGGGATGGCACCCAGATTAAAGAGAGTGAGAGCATCAACACCCTGCGCTTGGGTATAGCCTGCACCGACAAACAAGGTAGGAATCCAAGAAAGCATGAAATACATTGCCAAAAAGCCAAGGAAATATACTAGCCACAAAGCAAGGGTTTTCATTCTGCGCTCGGGAGTCAAAA
Source organism: Halieaceae bacterium (assembly GCA_038104285.1). Lineage (GTDB taxonomy): Bacteria > Pseudomonadota > Gammaproteobacteria > Pseudomonadales > Halieaceae > Luminiphilus. Next base: position 1,790 of record JAYOAN010000151.1, on the reverse strand, counting down.
TTAGCGCCAGAGGAATGGCTGCCGGAGGCTGTACATAGCTATCGACATTCTCAATCGGTTGACGATTAAGTCTTGTCAGAAGCCGATTTATCGCTGCCTCTCGGTTGGGTATATCGCCTGGCTGTGTTGCGAGAAACTCGGGCGACTCCGGTAAAAACAGCCAGATTAGTACTGCCAAGACTAACGTTAAGATCCCACCAGCAAGGAATACCGTCGGCCAGCCATAGACCGGCATCAACGTATTGGCAATCGGTCCCGCAAAAATAGCCCCAATGGGATACCCCATGATGACTATGGAAACCGCCATGCTCTTAAGTCGAGTTGGCATAAACTCGGAAGCCAGTGCCGGCGTACTTCCAAAAATCACCCCGATACCCAATCCCGACAAAAACCTCAACGCAGCGAATATTACTATTGACTCTGTGGTGGCAATGAATGGAACGGCAACCATGCTAAGGCCAACGAGAAACATGGCAAAAATTAGCAGTAATCTGCGGCCAAATTTATCTGATAGAGGAGCTAAACCAGCCCCCCCTAATGCCATTCCGACAAGTGCGGCGCTGAAGAGTGGCCCCAATTCAGATCGATCAAGTAGCCACTCGTTGGCCACACTTGGGGCCGTCACAGACATCGCCACCACGTCAACGCCGTCGGCTAAATTCAAAAGGAAACACAGGAACACAACCACCCACATGAGGCTGCCTGTGGGTCCTTCATCTAATCTTGCCCTGACTACGCTAATGCTCATCGATGCTCCCTGTAGGATCGAAGGATTCCCGCCCCATATTATTGAGTGATCGAGCGCAAATCGGTAAATAATAAACCGAAAATATCCTCACTGTCCGGACCTAAAGCAAACCCTTTCAAAGACTGTATTCAGGTAGTACTGGACTCGAGCAGCGCTTGCGAACTCATATTAACCGAGCAACTTTTACAGCCTGTTCAGATCCGAACCCGACAACCCAGCACCATGCTTTTAGGAGTGCGGATTGGCTTTTTGCTTCGCCCCCAGCCTCGTCGCGATGGTCAGCCTCATCGTTGCAAAACTGATGAATCGCCGCTGTGAGTGTCGTGTCACCGTAAGCCTCGAGCGCCGCGTACTGAGATTCGTAGTGTTTGACAACAAAGGTTTCGACTGCCTCGATTGAGCCATAGACCCAGTTTCGACCACCGATTGCGGAAACTGCTCCCAGCAGGAACCCCGAGAGACGCCACACCGGAAGTAAAAGACTCTTCTCCCGTGAAGTAAGCCACTCTTCAAAGAAGCCAAGGTGGGTTTGCTCGGTTTCTAAATGGTGCTCTGCGAACGCCCGTATCTCAGTGTCGCGCGACAGTGCTAACACGCCCTTGTAAATCCAAACGGCACCGGTCTCACCTGCGTGATTCGAGCGCATCTCTCCCGCGAGCTGGGAAGGTAATTCAGACGCTGATTTTAGTGTCACTGTTTTCATATGAGCCGCATCGATATAGCGGCCAAACTATAGCGAATTAGGTCAGGAAGTCAGGACTTCCTCAGGCGCGATTGCATTCAAGCTGAACGCTTCCCCGACACCGGCATGCGTGAGCTTTCCTGCATGCACGTTCAAGCCGAGGGCGAATCGCGCGTCACCTCGCAGTGCATCGAGCCCCTGATTTGCCAATCGAACGACGTAGGGAAGTGTTGCGTTGGTCAACGCGAGCGTCGCCGTGCGTGCGACACCGCCTGGCATGTTAGCCACGCAGTAGTGCACAACACCGTCGACCTCATAAGTGGGGTCCTGATATGACGTAGCACGGGAGGTCTCGAAACA
>JAYOAN010000150.1:2405-3746 GCA_038104285.1 Halieaceae bacterium | reverse complement strand
AGTTATTTTCGTCACACCCGCCGCTGGATAAGCGCATCGAGGCGCTTCAAAACCGATGATGCGATCGCTCTTTTCTGGAACGTTTCGATATGTTTAAGCGCCTAATTACACGCTTTATTGCTGGGCTGGGTTTTCTTTTTGCGCCAGTGCTGACGATAGTGACTCCGGCGCTTGCGCTCGCTCCTTCGGCAAACGCTGCGGTGGATTATTTGAGCTTTGCGACCGACGACGAAGCTAACACCACCGAGGTCTTTAGCAACGCCAGTCCATCGGTGGTCTACGTTACCTCCACAGCACTTCGCCGTCAGATGTTTAGTTTGAACGTGCTCGAGATTCCGCAAGGCGCCGGTTCCGGCTTTGTCTGGGACGACTCGGGGCTCATCGTGACCAACTACCACGTTGTAGCACGCGCAAATAAACTCACAGTTACGTTGAGCGATCAGCGCGAGTTTGAAGCGAAGGTCGTGGGCCTGGCGCCTGAACGAGACCTTGCCGTACTCCGTTTGATGGATCCACCAGACGGCTTAGTGGAACTGCCTCTGGGTGACTCGTCCGAGTTGTCTGTAGGTCGCAAAGTACTTGCGATTGGTAATCCGTTTGGTCTCGACACCACACTTACCGTCGGCGTTGTGAGCGCACTCGGTCGCGAAATCCAATCTCCGAGTGGCCGCAAGATTAGGGGCGTTATTCAGACGGACGCTGCCATCAACCCGGGAAACTCAGGCGGTCCACTTCTCAACTCTCTCGGGCAGCTGATTGGCGTTAACACGGCTATTTACTCACCGAGCGGCGCGTCTGCAGGCATCGGCTTCGCCATTCCTGTGAGCACGGTCAAAGAGGTAGTACCTCAGCTTATTGCGTACGGAAAGATTTTGCGCCCTGTCCTCGGTATCGAGCGCGCCTCAGATCAATGGATCCAGCGTAACCGCATTAGCGGCGTACCCATTGTTCGAACCTACCGTGGCTTTCCTGCTGATGATGCAGGCATGATCGGCGCACGACGTGTTGGTCGAAACGATATTGCACTTGGCGACATCATCACGTCGGTAGACGGCCAAGCGGTAAAAACCAACGAAGATTTCCTATCCGCCATGGAAAAGCACCGTGTTGGCGATACCGTTACCATCGAGACGCTGAGAGGAGACGACAAGCTTAGCTTTGATGTCGAGCTTACTGAGACCCAATAGGTCCGCTTGGACGTGGGTCGGTTCGGCCCTCTCAAGCAGGGGCAACACGCAGGTCCTGCTGGGCGGAAACTCAAGGTCATGCGAGATCCGACCCCCTCTCCTAATCAGCGTCCTAAGGTCTAAGGTTTGAACTCTGAGGGCTAAGGGCTAAGGG
>JAYOAN010000150.1:0-2305 GCA_038104285.1 Halieaceae bacterium | reverse complement strand
AGGGCTAAGGGCTAAGGGTACTTAAAGCCCACACATTTCTCGGACAATCCCCACAATCGTTCTGCTTCACTATCATTCTCAGCCCATGGTTTAGGGTCGACCTTTTTGCAGTTGTCGAAATAAGCGCCAGAGATGTTAGCGACCTCTTCGCTAGTGCAGAGAAAAAGTGAGGTCTCCGCGCCTTTCAGAGGATCGCGAAAGAAGGGTTTTAGAATGGCGTGCAGAATGGTCGCCAGCCGCTCGCCATGCTGCTTACCTATGCTGGTAGAGACCGCTCCGGGATGTAGACAGTTGACGGTAATACCATCCGCCTCAAGCCGCTTAGCGAGCGAGCGGGTGAAGAGCATATTGGCGAGCTTAGATCTGCCGTAAACGTTAAACATGCTGAAGTCGTTTTCAGACTGAAGGTCGTCGAACTGCATGCCTTTGACAAATTTATGGGCACCGGAGGCCACGTTCACAATACGCGCACCTGATCCGGCTAACTTGATGGCTGGCAACAGCAGTCCGGTCAACAGGAAAGGCGCAAAGTGGTTGACCGCCAGCGTTTCCTCATAACCATCAACGGTCTCTCTCCGATGTGAATTCATGAGGCCGGCGTTGTTGAGGAGCACGTCGATTGGCCGGTTCAGCTCGAGAACGCTGCTTGCGGCTGAGCGCACACTCTCCAGACGCGACATGTCCATGAGAATCACATTGGGTGTCAGCCCGCCTGCTGAGACGATCTCACCGGCGACTTCCCGCCCCTTCTCGAGGTTTCGGCATAGAAGCGTCAGTTGCGCACCTTGCGCGGCCAGTACGAGCGCACTTGCCCTGCCGATGCCTGCGGTTGGCCCCGTAATAACAACATGCTTACCTTCCATAACCTGACTCATTGCTTACGCTAAGACCAGCTACCCTCGTCGAGCTTCTCCTCAGGAAGAAGTTCGCGCTTGAAAATGGGGGTACTGCCTGATCGAAGTTGCGCCTCGAAGTCTCGCAGAAGCTTCATGCACACAGGTGCCAAATACCAAAGGGCCAATAAATTCGTTAACGCCAATAGCGCCATGGTCAAGTCTGAGAAACTAAAGACGGTTCCCAAATCCTGAACAGAGGCCCAAGCGATCATCATCAATACCGAAATACGAAACGCCGGAATGGCCCATGTCGGGCGCTTTGAGAAGTAGGCAATACTGTTTTCACCGAGGTAACAGTTGTAGGCAATGGTTGTCGTGGCAAACAGCACCAAGAAAATACTCACCAAGGATTCGCCCCAGCCACCTAACTGCTCAGCTACGGCCAATTGAGTAAGAACCACGCCCTGAGGATTGACCGCATCAGGCTGATAAGCCGAGGAAAGAAGAATAATAAGCGCCGTGCAGGTGCAAAGAACAATCGTGTCGATGAAGACGCTCAGACTCTGTACTAGACCTTGAGCAATCGGGTGTTTTACATCCGCTGTAGCCGCAACGTTAGGTACCGTACCCAAGCCCGCCTCGTTGGAGAACAGCCCGCGTCGAGCACCCTGCATAATCGCGGCAGCAACACCACCGCCGACCACCTGTTCCAAACCAAAGGCCGACTTAACGATCATGGCGAGCGCCGCAGGTACTTCGCTGAAATTCGCGATCAAGATGCCGATAGCCAGGGCAAAGTATCCAACCACCATGATTGGAACGATGACTTGTGAGACGGCTGCGAGACGACGGATACCGCCGAACAAAATGACCGCCATGACAGCTGTGAGCACAACGCCACTTTGCCAAGTCGGTATATCGAACGCAGACTCGATCGAGTTCGTGACCGAATACGTCTGAACCGCGTTAAAGCCGAAGCCAATGGTCACCAAAAGAAGCGCCGAGTAGATAACGGGCATGGTTGTCCAACCCAGTCCCTGCCGCATGAAGTAGGCAGGACCGCCGCGGAAGGTTTCAGAGCCATCGCGCTGCTTGTACAGCTGCGCAAGTGCACACTCGAATAAACTCGTCGCCATGCCAATGAGAGCGATTAGCCACATCCAAAACAAGGCCCCGGGGCCACCCAGCGTGATCGCAACGGCGACACCGGCGATATTGCCGCCCCCTACGCGACCAGCGACACTGACAACCAGCGCCTGAAAGCTCGATAAGCCTCTTTCAGTCCCGCTAAAGCCGCCTGATAAACCACGAAACATCTCACGGAATAATCGCAGCTGAACAAACCGTGCCGCTACCGTAAGACGAATACCCACCGCAAGAAGCGCCACGATGAGCACATACGACCACAACCAATCTGTAACTGTCGCTAACATGGTTTACAGCAATCCTGTGATGAGAATGATGGCAAT
>JAYOAN010000149.1:0-3746 GCA_038104285.1 Halieaceae bacterium | reverse complement strand
AGCTCTTCAAACTCTTCAGTGGGATCCGAGTCCCAAACAATGCCGCAGCCGGAGCCGAAACGACTATCGCCGGTAACCGTTGAGCTCCAAGCCGTTCGAATAGCGACGTTGAAGCACGCAGCGCCCGAGGGCTTTATGCGCCCGACTGCCCCGGTGTAAATCTCGCGAGGCTCCTCCTCTAGATCGTCAATAACCTCGAGTGCGGCACGCTTGGGCGCGCCCGTTATCGACGCTGCAGGGAAAAGTGCACGGAAGATCTCGGCAACACTCGCGTCTACTTCGCTCTTTACCGTCGAGGTCATCTGCCAAACACTCGGATAGCGTTCAACGCCAAACAACTCGTCCACAGACACCTTGCCTGTAGAGGAAATACGGGCCAAATCGTTGCGCACCATATCGGTGATCATGACGTTTTCAGCGCGATTTTTCCGCGATTGCTGCAACCACAATGCGCTCGACTCATCGGCTGTCGCCTCGCTACGCCGACCGACTGTTCCCTTCATCGGCTTGCTCCAGACCACGCCGCCCTCACGCTGAAAAAAGAGCTCAGGTGATGCGGAGCAAAGGCTTAGCTCAGGCCCTTCCAAATAAACTGCATACGGCATGTCCTGCGACCAGCGCGCGAAGTCAGCTAGTGTCACAACCTCTGACTGTCGCATGCGCGACGTGAGGTTGATTTGATACACCTCCCCGGCACCGATCATTTCTCTGATACGAGACACCTTTGACTCAAAGGACTGCTGACTTTCGGTGAGCTGCCAATGATCTGGAGAGGCATCTGCAGGAGCATAGAGATCGGCTAATGAATCCAGCGTCGTCTCAGCCGTGAACAGAGCAAAGCAAACGAGTGGAATATCTATATCGCGCTTCGGAAACTTACTGTCAAAGGCGTGACTTGCCTCATAGGCAACGTAACCTACTGCGTGCAACTGTTCTGCTTGGGCACGAAGCTCTGCCGTCTCGATAACCTCAAGCACCTCGCCGTGCTTCTCAGCAACCAATACATCGACATAACCGGTCAATAATGACCAGTTATTGGTATCGTGGTTTCTGATAAGGGCGCGTTCGAACATAAAAGAAATACGGGCGGTGGTGTTTTAAACGATCAAGCTTTTAGTGATACAGAGCGTCTCTTGGTAGCAATACGCTAATGACCCTATGCGGTGCAATAGGCTAGCCGCGTATTCGTTAAGCTCAATTTCACCGGCAGCAAGAACCCTGCGGAACAGCTTATCGGCGAGGTAGCGAAGTATGAGGGCTTCGACAATTAATTACGACCTCCGCACTGTTTTATTATGCTGTCTTGGTTGCTCTGTCGCACCTGAGATGCTGTATCTCCCACTTTTCTTGTTCAAACATCCACATTCCCTTTGGTGACGACTACCGTCACATCTAGTTTGTCCGATGATCTCGACGCTCCCAATACTAGGATGTTGGAATTGAGCAACTACAAAAGGCGCCTGAACGAAGCGTTTTGATAAGGTGTCTTGATGAAGTGCCCGGATAAGGTGTCTAGCCGTGGGGACGTTCCAATGCTGCCGTCGCGACACCACATTGGGAAGATCTGAATTACCTCGGTGACGTGTTATGTTTACCGCACCTTTCGAATAACAACGGTAACGACAGATGAAGGTAAATCTTCTAGAAACCAACGATCTGGATTGGCAAGACTACGGGGCTGACTCAAGATTTAGCTATCCAATTGGCTACTCCGGCGCCCTGCTTGGCTACGACGGCGACGGCCATATTGACTTGCTGTATCGCTGGGAGCCAGGCAAGTACTGCCATTTCCACCGTCACCTGTGCGAGGTCCGCTCGACCGTCCTCAAAGGATCTCTCGAGGTCATAACCTACGAGGACGGAGAAGAAGTTGCATCTGCCGTACGTGAGGCCGGCAGCTATTCGCACATGCCCGAAGGCGACGTTCACATGGAGCGCGGAGGTCCCGAGGGAGCCCTCGTCTTATTCAACTTACATGCGCCCGATGGTCGTCTCACGGAGATGCTCGACGAGGCAGGTAATACGCTCAAAACGCTCACTATCGGGTCCGTACTCAAGCAGTTCGCACACTAGAGAGCAGCTAGCACCTGGGCCATTAGCGCTGTGCTTTTCGAGGCCATCCGAGAAAGATAGTCGCGTTTTGCCGCCAACGTCTTTCCATGCTGCGAAAGAATAAAAAACACCAACTGAGACATGCCCATGATTCGATTGACGCTTTGCCTTCTCACTCTCTGGGCCTCACTCGCTAATGCGACCGTCATCGGTGCAGACCTTATTCTGAAGGGCGGCACCGTGTATTCGATGGATACACAAGGTAACCGTCATTCTGCCATCGCGTTAGCGGGAAACGCTATTCTTGCCGTTGGTAATGATTCTGATATTGCGCTTTTTCAGACCGATTCGACCAAAGTGATAGACCTTGCGGGACGTGTTGTTTTCCCAGGCTTCATTGACACGCATATCCACACCATGGATACCTTACCCCTCTTAAACGGCGTCATGCTCTCCCCCGGGCAAAACGCCGAAGAAGTCCTTGCAGCGATCGCAGAGCACGCGCAGCTCTACCCCGATCAAAATCCCGTATTGGGATCGGGTTTTCTTGCACGCGCCTTTGGTATCGATGGGCCAACCTCAGCGCAGCTCGACGCTGTCGTGCCTAACCGCCCTGCCTTGATTATCGACGAAGGTGGCCACACCGCTTGGGCGAATTCGTTAGCCCTTGCGGCAGCAAACATAACGGCTAGTACACCCGACCCTGTCCCTGGCGCACACTTTTTCCAGAGGGACATGCTGGGAAACCCCACCGGTTGGCTCGTTGAGGGTGCGGCAATCGACCCTGTCAGCGATGCATTGGGTTTGGTGAGTGAAAAAGGACTCCGTGAAAAGGCGCCCGGCTTTTTTAAGGACATGTCAGCTGTTGGATTAACCGCCGCCTTCGATGCAGGAATGATCGACACCATGGCCTTGGGCATGAAAGTGGTCGACGAGCTGGCTCAATCGAACGAGCTGCCACTTCGACTGGTCGGTTCGCTGTATATCAACAAATCCAAAGATCTTGAGACTGCCCACGCACGGCTCACCGAGCTTAAAAATAAATTCGATCATGAGCTCTTTTCCGTAACGACGCTAAAGCTCTCACTGGATGGTACGGTCGAAGCAAAAACAGCAGTAACGCTTGATCCTTACATCGCTCCGGAAGGGCACGAGGCGACTCCACTGCTGCCGAATGAGCAGGTGTTCAACGCTGTCTATGAGGCGTATAGCCTTGGCTTTGACTTACACCTTCACGCCATTGGTGATGGTGCGGTAAGAACCGCCCTAGATGCGATCGAAGCAGGTCAAAAGGCACACCCAAATGCCGACATTCGCGCCACGATTTGCCACATTGAAGTGGTTGATAAGGACGACATCGCACGCTTCGGTGAGCTCGGAGTCGTCGCACAAACAACGCCAACCTGGTTTGAATATGATGAGATCGCGATGGAGTTTCTGGGTCCGTCGCGATTTGAGCAACTCTATCCACTGGCGTCAATTCATCGCAACGGCGGCAGGGTCACGCTGGGCAGCGATTATCCCGTATCTTGGATCGGAAAGGACGCGCTCAACCCCATGTTCAATATTGAAATGGCCGTCACGCGACAACGCGCGGGAACGCCCGACTATCCCGTTCAAGCGCGCGAGAACGAACGTCTGAGTGTTGATCAAGCGATACGCGCTCATACCATTGACGCTGCTTGGCAAATTCG
>JAYOAN010000015.1:13483-19747 GCA_038104285.1 Halieaceae bacterium | reverse complement strand
TCGGTCGATGAGCCGACCGTGAGTATGACCTTCCAGGTAAACGATTCACCGTTCGCTGGCCTCGAAGGCAAGTACGTGACGTCGCGCAATATCAAGGAGCGTTTAGATCGCGAGTTGATTCACAACGTCGCGCTGCGCGTCGAGCAGGGCGATAGCCCTGATAAGTTCGTTGTTTCAGGTCGTGGTGAGCTTCACTTGTCGGTGTTGATCGAGAGCATGCGCCGCGAGGGTTTCGAATTGGGCGTTTCACGACCCGAGGTTATCCAGAAAGAGATCGACGGTGAGCTTTGCGAACCTTATGAACAGCTAGTCATTGATTGCGAATCGGAGCACCAAGGCGGTGTGATGGAAGAGCTTGGTCAGCGCCGTGCTGAAATGAAGAACATGGTTCAGGACACTAGCGGTCGTGTTCGGCTCGAGTTTATTGTACCTGCGCGCGGACTTATTGGCTTCAGATCGATGTTCATGACGCTGACCTCGGGTAGTGGAATCATGACCCACATATTCGATCACTACGGGCCCGTCAGCAAAGCTGAACTGGCCCAGCGTAACAACGGTGTTTTGGTCTCGATGGTCAAAGGCAAAACACTGGCCTATGCGCTGTATAGCCTGCAGGATCGCGGCCGGTTGTACATCGAAGCGAACGTCGAGGTTTACGAGGGTCAGATCGTTGGCCTGCACAGCCGAAGTAACGACCTTGTTGTGAATCCGACCAAAGCTAAGCAGCTGACCAACGTGCGCGCATCGGGCACCGATGAGGCACTGATCCTCACGCCTCCCGTACTTCATACCCTTGAGCAAGCACTGGAATTTATCGACTCTGACGAGTTAGTTGAAGTGACCCCCGAGAGTATTCGCCTCCGTAAGAAGTTGCTTCTCGAGCACGAGCGCAAGCGCGCATCGCGAGCGGCTTAACGGCCGCTCCAGAGCATCTCGTAATGGGGGATATCGTCCTCCATGTAAGGCCCGTGCTCTGTGACAAACCCGAGTGCTTCGTAAAAACCCTGCAGATAGGCTTGGCCACTAATGCGAATGCCGGTATCCCACTTGGACGCGCAGAATCCCATCCCTACCTTCATGAGCTCAACGCCCCTGCGCTGACCTCTGAGTTTCCGTGAGATAGAAACGCGGCCGATAGAACACTCCTTATAGCTAACGCCGGGAGGGACTACTCGCAGGGTTGCAACCAGCTCGTCACCGATGTGACCCGTAAGATGCCAGCACTTCGGGTCCTTTTGATCCGGGTCCTGATAAGGGCACGTTTGCTCCACGACGAAGATATCGGCCCTAAGTGCCAAAATGTCATGCCACGCTCCTGCCGACATTGTGTCGAAATGGCGCCACCGCCACTTAATTTCTTCCATGTTTTTAGCGCTACTATGAGATAATTCTGAAGCGCGAAGGCTATCACGAACATAGTCGCTCGCTTTTAAATTTCGAACGCTTTGTTCTCGAAGGTAGCAGTTACCCTATGTCCGATATGTTCAACACACCGCAAGCAACGGAAACACTCTCGCTTAAAGAGTATGCCGAGAAGGCATATCTCGATTACTCGATGTATGTGATTCTCGATCGAGCGCTGCCTCACGTAGGCGATGGCCTGAAGCCCGTGCAAAGAAGAATCGTTTATGCGATGAGTGAACTGGGGCTTAAGTCCTCTGCCAAGTACAAGAAATCAGCGCGAACCGTCGGGGACGTGATTGGTAAATTCCACCCTCACGGTGATAGCGCAGCCTACGAAGCCATGGTGTTGATGGCGCAGGATTTTTCCTATCGCTACCCCTTGATCGATGGTCAGGGGAACTGGGGTAGTGCAGACGACCCGAAGTCGTTTGCCGCCATGCGTTACACCGAGTCGAAACTTACAAAATATGCGGACGTGCTCTTGGGTGAGCTAGGGCAGGGCACCGTCGATTGGCAGCCGAACTTCGATGGCAGTATTGACGAACCAGTGGTTCTGCCTGCACAGGTCCCCAACTTATTGCTCAACGGCACGACGGGGATTGCCGTGGGTATGGCTACCGATATACCTCCGCATAATTTGCGCGAGGTTGTGAATGCGACCATCCACTTACTCGACTATCCAGACGCCACAGTGGACGCACTCTGCGGGCACATACAGGCACCGGATTTCCCAACAGATGCGGAGATCACCACATCGCCAGAGGAGATTCGAGATATCTATCGCAGCGGTCGGGGTAGCGTAAAGATGCGCGCCGCGTGGCGCCGCGAAGATGGCGCTGTTGTCCTCGACGCACTGCCCTACCAAGTGTCAGGGTCAAAAGTGCTCGAGCAAATCGCCGCGCAAATGCAGGCGAAAAAGCTCCCGATGGTTTCGGACCTTCGCGATGAGTCTGACCATGAGAATCCCACTCGGCTGGTTATTGTGCCGCGGTCAAATCGTGTTGATCTCGACGCAATGATGAGTCACTTGTTTGCCACTACCGACTTAGAGCGCTCCTACCGAGTGAACCTAAATGTCATTGGTATGAATGGTCGTCCCGGTGTTCGTTCGCTCGATCAGCTGTTACGCGACTGGGTGCAATTCCGTCGTCAGACCGTTCGCAGACGTTTGGAGTATCGACTCGAGAAAGTACTCAAGCGACTACATATCCTCGAGGGCTATCTGACTGCTTACCTCAATATCGATGAGGTTATCCGAATTATCCGAGAGGAAGACGAGCCAAAGGCTGAGCTGATGGCACGTTTTACGCTTTCCGATATTCAGGCAGACGCTATTCTGGATTTGAAGCTACGCAATTTGGCCAAGCTTGAGGAAATGAAGATTCGCGGTGAGCAGTCTGAACTCAGCGATGAGCGGGACAGTCTCCAAAAAACGCTCGGCAGTAACGCTTTGATGACCAAGCTCATTCGCAGCGAACTTGTCGACATAGCACACGAGTACGGTGATGATCGCCGATCGCACTTGGTTCAGGTGGAGGAAGCAAAAGCCTTCTCCGAACTGGAGTTGACCAGCGCCGACCCAATGACGGTTGTTGTATCAGAGAAAGGCTGGATCAGAGCGGCGAAAGGCCACGATATCGACCCAGAGACGCTTAACTATAAGTCCGGAGATGCCTTCAAGTTCTCGGCCTTTGGACGGAGTAACCAGACCACGGTTGTCTTCGATTCAACAGGTCGCGCCTACTCGATACCAACGCATCAACTGCCGTCGGCGCGAGGACAGGGCGAACCATTAACGGGGAGGATCTCCCCCCCTTCGGGTGCGACTTTTGAAGGTTTGATGACGGGTACCGAGCACCAGAAGTTCTTGCTGGCGAGTGATGCAGGCTATGGCTTTGTCGCAAAATTTGGCGATCTCGTTGCCAAGAACAAAGCCGGTAAAGCCGTATTGAGTCTCCCCAAAGGTGCGCAAGTGATGCCGCCGGTGATTGTTCCTGAGCGTCACAATTTATTGGTTGCTGCGGCGACGTCCGAGGGGCGGTTGTTGATTTACCCACTCGCGGACCTTCCTGAGCTCGCCAAGGGCAAAGGTAATAAGATCATCGGCATACCTTCCGCCAGAGCACAGGCGCGGGAAGAGTTGCTCGTTGGCTTGCTGGTTTTCGGAGATGAGGACATTCTTCAGGTGAATTCAGGGCGACAGCACCTCAAGCTGCGATTGTCCGACTTGGAGCACTATCGTGGCGAGCGCGGGCGGCGAGGTAATCGTCTGCCCAAAGGTTTCCAGAAGGTTAGTGGATTGGTAATCGCAGATTAGTGCCGCACCCTTTCGCTCGCTACCTGTAAGCGTTTATTGGTAGCTTCAAGCGAGGCGCTAAAACACGTGACGCGTCAAGAAAAAACGCACCGCCCAAAAGAGTCCGGCGTTAAAAGAGGGGGCAGTACCAAGAGGAGCGGAGCGCTAAAACGGAAGGTCCGCTTGATCACCTACATCGGGGAATAGTCGCCGCTGAAGCAGGCGACTTTGTTTTTCAAGCTCGGGTAGAAAGGCTGTGGTTGGCGAGCCAAGTTGGCAATCACCATCTGCGGTATCTACGGTATCGAAAAGTTCTGCGATCTCATCGAACTCGTTCAGCGAACTTGCCAATTTGATTGCGGTACCCGCGCGCTGTGCAAGGGTATGTGCTTCATCAAGCGCTGTTTGAATATATAAACCTGCGTATGCCGACGCTTGCTCTCCGCGACTCAAGTCGCTGTGGCTGACACCCATGCCCGCAGAGAACTTCAGTCGGCGACTACGCTCCGCAATCGGGAGTAAATGCTGCATGAGTGCCGCTGCGACTGTAGCTCTGAGTGCCGGTGACATGCCGCGCCATGGTCCCTCGAAGCTCATAGAGAGGCTTTGTGATCTATTCGTTTGAGTCGTGCCGCCAAGCATCTGGGATACAGCTTTTAACAGAGCTTCATAGGTTGCGATGTAGCCTACCAAACTCACTTCATCGAGCGTTTCGATGTAACGGGCTAAGTGATCGAGACTCAGAGTGACGACAGCCATCGAACGCATTGCTGACTCATCGAGCTCTTCTGAGGCCGATGTGTCGATTAAATCTAAGGGCAAAGCAGAGAGGGCGGAATCGAGCTCGTCTAGAGGGTCCCCCACACGTGAATTCGTACTCTGCTGAGACACCTTTGCAAGTAATGACCACAGCCGGTTTGCATGCCGGCGGTACAGTGAGGTTGTAAGGCCGAAGACAAAAGCAGCGACAACAAGGCTGAGACCTGTGATGGTCCATCTAAGGGTGCCGTCGGTCGGGCGTGCCTTAAGGGTAATCGATAGAGTGCCAGCGAGATCTGGCCCAATTTTGAGTGGTCCTTGGTAGCGCGCGTTTTCTGCGGGTATTCCCACCGATACCAAGGGCTCACCCTCCACATCCGAGACGGTCGCTGCAGCCACAAGATCACTTGCGACCAGGCGGTTGAGCTCGCTGGCGACAGTCAGTAAATCCCCGGCGGCAATGAGGCCTGAAGTTCTCGATGCGACTGAGTTGAGTATGACCTTTGCATAAGCCGCACGCTCGCTATCACCGCTTGTCTGTTGCGAGATGAGTGAGAGCGTCAGGGTAATCTGCGCTGCGACGATGACAGCAACGGCAGCGACAAGACCGGCACGTTGACCAAAATCGAGGCGATCCCAGAATCTCACGTTTTTTTACCTCTCAGCTTGGAATTATTGACCGGTGTATGCCGGATTTGCTGGTGGATCAGAGTATCATGCTCACTTCGAATTGAGCGTACTGTGACATCAATGCAACTCACTATTTTGGCCAAATCAGCGTCAATGCCGCCACTGGTCTCTCTCAAGAGACTCCTCGAGGAGCGTAGCGTCACTGTTGATGAGTCGACGCACCTGCCCATACCAAACTCGCTCATGGACTGCCGATCTGGTTTGCGCTTCAGTCTGATAGGAAACACGGCTCAGCTAAGTCAGCGAGAGGTGGTCTCATGCGGGCTTGAGGACGGCGTTGATGCGAACTTACAGACAACAGACGAGCGTGCAATAGATATCAAACTTGCGGTATTCGATATGGACTCTACCTTGATTCAATGTGAGGTCATCGATGAGTTGGCGAAACAAGCGGGCGTAGGTGATCGCGTTGTCGAGATAACGGAGCGGGCTATGCGCGGAGAGCTCGACTTCAATCAATCCTTCGGAGAGCGCCTCGGGCTGCTGCGGGGCTTGGATGCACGCGTCGCTTCAGAAATAGCATCTTCATTGCCGTTTAGCGACGGGGCGCATGAGTTGATGCTAACCCTGCGTGCTCGCGGCGTGCGAACCGTTATTCTCTCTGGCGGCTTTGACGTGTTCGCTGAGAGCGTAGTAGGCGCCCTAAAGATGGACAGCTACGTGGCTAATACGCTCGAAATTGCGGATAACAAGCTCACAGGTCGGGTGATCCCCCCAATTGTGAATGCAGATGAAAAACGTGCGCGATTGATATCACTTGCCAGCAGTATGGCAATTGATTTGTCACAGACGATGGCGGTTGGCGACGGCGCTAATGACCTAAAGATGCTGGAAACCGCAGGTATCGGCGTGGCATTCAGAGCGAAACCCGTGGTGCGAGAGCAAGCTCGGTATCAGCTCACTCATGTTGGGCTGGATGGCGCATTGTATCTTTTGGGTTAAAGGCCTCCTTCTGAGCCAGAGGCCCTTTTTGCGCTACGAGCGTTTGCTGACGATCAACGGCATTGTTACCCCGATGCTCGCTCGCAAGCGGCCTACTTTGGTATGATCGCGACTCTTCAAATTTGCAGGGTCCGCATTCATGCCTAATTTCTCAACCAACGAATTCAAACCAG
>JAYOAN010000015.1:0-13383 GCA_038104285.1 Halieaceae bacterium | reverse complement strand
AAATTTGCAGGGTCCGCATTCATGCCTAATTTCTCAACCAACGAATTCAAACCAGGCCTCAAGGTTATGCTCGATAACGAGCCCTGCTCGATTCTCGAAAATGAATACGTGAAGCCAGGAAAGGGTCAGGCGTTTAACCGTGTCAAGCTCCGCAACTTGCGATCGGGGCGTGTTCTCGAAAAAACCTTTAAGTCGGGTGACTCGCTTGAAGGTGCGGACGTAATGGATATTGATCTCGAGTACTCCTACACCGATGGCGAGTTCTGGTATTTCATGGATCCCAATACCTTCGAGCAGCACTCGGCGGACCGTGCCGCAGTAGATGATGCGGAGAAGTGGTTAAAAGAGCAGGAGAAATACGAGGTTACACTGTTTAACGGTGCCCCGTTGGCTGTAACACCCCCCAATTTTATCGAGCTAGAAATCACCGAGACCGACCCTGGCCTCAAGGGCGATACGGCCCAGGGCGGCAGCAAGCCAGCTACGTTGAGCACCGGTGCGGTTGTCCGTGTACCGCTGTTCTTGTCTGAAGGTGAGGTCATTCGCGTTGATACTCGCAGCGGTGAGTACGTTAGTCGCGCCAGTAAGTCCTAACGCGTTTATTGGCCACATAAATGTCCGATTGGCGACCAACCGGGGGTGCTGAGGCGCTTCGTGCACGTGCTGGTTTGCTCGCAACGATTCGAGATTTTTTTGCTGAGCGCGGCGTTTTAGAAGTCGACACGCCGCTGCTTTCGCAGTTTGGTGTCACAGACCCGAATATCGAGCTTTTCACGGTCGCCTCACGCAACGAAATACGGTTTCTGCAGAGTTCACCCGAATACGCAATGAAGCGTCTGCTTGCGTCGGGTATTGGCGATATTTATCAGCTTGGTAAAGCTTTTAGGCGAGGCGAAAGTGGCGCTCGGCATAATCCTGAATTCACATTGCTTGAGTGGTATCGCATCGACACCAGTCACCACGAACTTATTCGTGAAGTTGCAGAATTAGTCGCGACAGTCTTGCCTGTTAGCAGTTGGCAGGTTTGGTCCTATGCGTCGCTCTTCGCGGAGATTTTGAACCTTGATGTCTTCGCCGCATCGACGGAAACCTTGAGTAGCAAAGTCGAGCAAGAGGGCATTTCAATCGACGCGCCGCTCTCCCGCCTCGACTACCTCGATTTACTCATGACTCACTGCATTGAGCCTCGTATCGCCGGCTGGGGTTTGGTTTTCGTCACCGACTTTCTGCCCGAGCAGTCTGCCTTGGCAAGGTTAATAACCCAGGGAGGAAATACAGTCGCCGCAAGATTCGAGGCGTATTACGGTGGACTAGAGTTGGCGAATGGTTACTGGGAAGAGGCGCAACCCGATGTCTTATCCGCCCGGTTTGCTGAAGATAATGCGAAAAGAGATTTACGCGGCCAAGAAGTGATCTCAGCTGACGCGCGGTTACTCAATGCACTGGAAGCGGGATTTCCTGATTGCTCAGGTGTGGCCTTGGGTTTTGATCGCTTACTGATGTTGACGTTGGGGCAATCCTCAATCGCTGAGGTTATGCCATTCGGTTGGGATCGCGCCTAGCCAACGAGCGCGGGTGTATATCCGTCGATGAACGCCTGCGGCGGTCGCTTCGGTTTTCCCGAAGAGATTTCTATGCACACAAACTGTAGGCGGGCGCGCAATACCGTTTCACCCGTGAGTCTGGATTTAATCTGCATGTGCCGCTCCATGAGCATGCGTCGCTCCCAGGTTGTAATCCACGTCCCAACCTCGAGTTCCTCACCAAGGCGGGTGGCTTGCAGGTATTGGTACTCGGCATTGGTTAAGGCCATGGCGCGGTCGAGCGACTTATAGGCCTCTGCTCCAAGACCTAGCTCAGTGGTATGTGCCCAGGCGGCCTCGTTACACCAGTTCACGTATTGGGTGTTATTCGTGTGATCTAGTGCGTCGATGTGCTCAGGTAGCACGGTCACTCTATGGATAAAAGGTGACGCATAATCCCAAGTCATGCAGGAACCGTCGCAGGCTTCTGTTTGATCAAAAGGTAACCAAAGGCAATCGCAATCAGCGGGCAGGCAATATTAAAGATGGCATACGGTGCGTAGTCGAAGGTCGCAACACCGAGCGTCGCCGCCATGTAGGCTCCGCAGGTGTTCCAGGGAATCAGTGCTGAGGTCATCGTCGCCGAATCTTCAAGCGTACGGGACAAATTTTCCCGGCTTAAATTGAACTCGTCGTAGGTGTTTGCAAAGAGTCTCCCGGGAAGTGCAATGCCAAGGAACTGATCGGCCGCAAGGATATTGGTCACGAAGCCGCCGGTTACTGTGGCTAAGACTAGGTCGCCTGTAGATTTTACCGCCTTCAATACCGCATCGAGGATCTGCTTCAAGATTCCGGTACGCTCGAGTACGCCACCAAACGCCAAGGCACTCACAATAAGCCACACGGTGTTGAGCATACTGGCGATGCCTCCCTTGCTGATCAGGCTATTGAGCGACTCATTTGAGGTCGTGCCTTCAAATCCGGCAAAAAGCGTTCGCCATAGCCCCTCGAGCAATGGCATCGTGGTCTCGGGGTTTGCCGCCAATGCGAACTTTGTGACTACGTCGGCTTGGAGCGTCATTGCTGTCACGATGCCCGCGATTGTGGCAAGCAAAATCGCCGGGTAGGCAGGTACCTTTCTCCAGATAAGCAGTAGCATGATGAGCAGTGGTACCAGGACGCCAACGCCAACATTGAACTCTCCCCGAATCGCCGCGCGCAGTTCAGCGATTTGCTCAGGGGCTGCTGCAGAGCTCGAGTCAATAAACGAAAAGAACAACAACGCAACGCAGAAGGCAGGGACTGTGGTCCAGAGCATATGTCTAATGTGCGCGAAAAGATCGACGCTCGTGCAGGCCGCGGCGAGATTAGTCGTGTCAGAGAGGGGCGATAATTTGTCACCAAAGTAGGCGCCGCTAATAATGGCACCGGCTGCAACGGCTGGGGGGAGTCCGTAGCTGTCGGCAATGCCTATGAGGCCTATGCCGAGCGTTCCTGCGACCGTCCACGAGCTGCCGATGCTGATCGATGCCAAGGCGCAGATGATGGCTGCGGCGGCGAAGAAAATATCCGGGTCGAGGATCGAAACACCGTAGTAAATCATTGCAGGAACTGTGCCTGCGATCATCCAACTGCCGATTAAACCCCCAACAGCTAGCAAGATAAGAATAGGACCCAAGCCGACCTTGATGCCATCGACCATGCTGTCCTGTACCTCAGCCCAGCTCATGCCGCGGTACATTCCCACCAAGCCTGCACAGGCTGATGCGATCAGTAGTGCGACCTGATTCGGTCCATAGGAGGCGTCAGCTCCGAATAGTTGAACCGCTGAAAACAGGAGAAGAACAAGCAGGGCAATCGGAGCAAACGATAAAAGCATAAGTTATGTAGGCCGGTAATACGGCTTCGCCATTGTTATTTGATAGGTTCCAATAATACGTTCACGGAAGCCACCTTCACAGTAGCTAAGATAAAACCGCCACATTCGGATGAATTTTTCATCGAAACCCATCGACTTTACCGCATCGAGCTCTGCTAAGAAGGCCTTGTGCCAATGCTTTAGCGTTTCCGCATAGTCGAGGGCAATATCGCGAAGACCAACCATTTGCATGTCGGTTTTGCGCGTTAGAGCACTACCAATGACATCGAGCGAGGGAAGACAACCACCGGGGAAAATATAGCGCTTGATGAAGTCTACTGATCGGCGATATTCATCGTAGCGTTGCGTGTTGATGGTGATCGCTTGAATCACTGCTTTCCCGTTGGGTTTCAATAGTTTGCTGACACAGTCGAAATAGGTGTCGAAGTATTCGTGCCCAACGGCTTCGATCATCTCAATCGATACCAGCTTGTCAAAGCTACCTGTTAGGTCGCGATAGTCCTCAAATAAAAGGGTAATGCGATCTTCCAAGCCACGTGCTTCGACCTCTTTCTTCGCATACTCAAGCTGCTCTCGCGAGATAGTGGTTGTGGTCACTCGACAGCCATAATTCTCCGCAGCAAAAATCGCCATGCCGCCCCAGCCCGTGCCAATCTCGATAAGGTGGTCTGAGGGCTTGAGCTCGAGGTCCTCACAGATCAGCCGAAGCTTGTTTTGAGAAGCTTGGCTTAGGTTGTCGCAGCCTCTTGGAAAGACTGCTGATGAGTACATGAGCGTAGGGTCGAGAAATAACGAGAAAAAGTCATTGCCAAGATCGTAGTGAGCGGCAATATTCTCACGCGATCCCGTGTGGGAGTTTCGACGTGCACTATGAGCGAGTTTCAAGGCGGCTTTTACTAGCCAATTTTGCTGATCCTTCATGGCCTCTAACAGCGGCATATTGGCACTGAATACCCGGGTTACTTCCGTTAATTGCTCGGTACTCCAGTCGCCATCGATGAAAGCTTCGCCAGCACCAATGGTGCCGCCCATAACGATTCGCGAGTAAGCGCGGGGGTCGTTGATGGTCACTGTAACGCTCGGCGCTACAGACAGATCATGTCCACCGAAATGATGAGTTTCACCGCCCTCGCGAACAATCAGTTCGCCGTGCTTTAGATTTCTGAAAAGGCGAAAAGCCATACGCCGAGCGAGTTCATCACTCTTCCAGCTCTTGATCGAGGGAAGTTTTGCAATGTCTTTGATATCGATATTTTGAGTCGACATAGATGTTTCTCCTACTGTGCGGAGTTATTTTTGGGATGTGAGTAAAGTGGCACTCGCCTCATGAATAAGACCAGTGCTTGCCAGTAAATACCGAAGGTCACTTTCGCCGTTTCCAGAGGAAACCTGAGAAGCAGTGTGAGACCAGCTCTCGCAGAAATCGGCACGCGACGGAGTTGCAATACAGCGTGGAATACGCGTTCTTCTTCTTCGATGTTTGTGAGTTTTATTGACAGTGATTCAGACGGCGTTGTCGAGAGCCAGCGATACCGCTGATTCATGCCGTGAAAGGGTGAGACGTGCAGTTCTTTTGAAAACTCCGTTTTGAATGGCTCGGAGGAATCAGATACCGGGAGCACGTAGCTATGTCGTTCGCCCCAAGGCGTATTGGTGACTTCAGCGACGATGTAGTCGAGTTTCTGGCTGTCGGCGCCGACGCAGAAATAGCAGGCGATTGGGTTGTTTTGTAGACCAAAATATCGCCAGTTGGCCAACAGGAAAATTTGGCCTGAAAATGATTGCTCAGTGGACTCGTGGATGCGGGTTTTAATGGCATCGGAGATAGGAACATCTTTGTCGCCGATGAAGTCAGCTCGGATAAATCGCGCCGGAGCGAACCGTTTCTTGCTCCAAAGCGGTACTTTTTCGGTGAGATGCTCCACTGCGTCGACGTCAACGAATGGCATGAATACGGGGTAACTGAAGCGGTGCGGTTTTGGTGTTAACCGCGCATGACTCAAGCGACCGACATAAAAGGCCGAATTCAAGCGGCTACACCTGTCTTGTTAAGGCCGCGTTTCGCTAGGATGGCATCGGCAACACGGTTACCGCTAAAGAGTCCGTCCTCGTGGAAGCCATTGCGCCAATAAGCCCCACAAAACCAGGTGTTGCGCGGACCGTTTATTTCTTCCCAGCGTTCCTGAGCTGAAATGCCCGCAATGGTGAACTGCGGGTGCGCGTACCGGTATTCGCCGAGAATGGTTGCTGGGTTGATCGACGCTGTGTCATTGAGCGTGACGCAGAAGGTTTCGGGGCTGCTGATACCTTGTAAGATATTCATGTTGTAGGTCAGTGTTGCTTGGTCATTGCTATCCCTCAATCGATAATTCCAACTTGACCACGCCCGTTGTCTTTTAGGGAGCAAACGTGTGTCGGTGTGCAGCACGACCTCATTCTCGGAGTAGGGAAGCGCGGACAATATGGCGGACTCGTTGGTATCCGCGTCGCTCAGAAGTCTGAGCGCATGGTCCGCATGTGCTGCGATAACGATGTCGTCAAAGATTAGTTCCTCACCGTCGCGCGTGCGGAGTTTGGTAGGTGCATTGGGTATACGTTGGATCGAGACGACTTCGCATGAGGTGCGGATGTGGTTTTTAAAGGGTGCGCAAAGTGGCGATAAATAACTCTGGCTGCCACCCTTCAAAACGCGCCATTGAGGCCGATTTTTAACCTGCAGTAGCCCGTGATTTTTGAAAAATCTAACGAAGAATTCAGCAGGAAAATTTAGGCTCTCCTCGAAATTTGCTGACCATATCGCCGAGGCCATGCTGATGAGGTAGTTTCGTCGGAAAAATTCGTTGAATTGATGGCGTTCTAAGTAGTCTTGTAGGGTTTCACCACTCTGCAGTCGACCTGCTTCCAGATCGGCAACCGCCAAGTCGTTGAACCGCAAAATATCGCGAACCATCCCAATAAACGATGGCGATAGAAGATTTCCGCGTTGGGCGAACAGCGTATTTAAATTGTTGCCCGCGTATTCGAGGCCGCTTATATCATCTGATACGGAGAAGCCCATTGTGGTCGGCTGATTCGCGACACCCAGTTCATCCATGAGGGCAATGAATTGCGGATAGGTCCAGTCGTTGTAAACAATGAATCCAGTGTCTACGTCGTACTCGCCGCTCGCGACGTTGACTCGTTTGGTTGCAGTGTGCCCGCCGATAATATCGGCCGCTTCAAAAACGGTTACGGGTTCGCCCGCTTGTGCAAGTCGATAGGCGCAGCCTAAACCTGATATCCCTGAACCTATGATGGCTGTTGTCATTTCATACCTTCTAACGCGCTGCAGGCACGCTTCTGTGACGGCGAACTCTTTCTACCAAAGCTATCAAGTGTAATCTTTAATATACATATTTTAGTGTCAAATAAATTAGAATTGTGTATTCTTTCTCGAGATGCGCTCAAAAGGAAGTGATGGATGGTAGACAAGCAGGGAGAAGGTGCCCGCGGACAGTCCGCGAACTCTGCTTGGTCAGTACCCGAGGGGCGCCGAACAGATGAGTGGAGTTTATGCGTTGTCCGAATCGCAGAGCACAGAGATCGTGCCGCCTTTGCAAAGTTCTTTTCGCACTTCGCACCGCTGATTAAAGCGTTCGCGCTGTCGGGCTCCTCGCTTTCCGCCGCACATGCTGATGAGTTAGTGCAAGAGGTTATGCTCAAGGTTTGGCAAAAGGCGGCTGGATTCAATCCTGAAAAGGCAGCGGCGAGCACGTGGGTTTACACTATCGCTCGAAATTGCCGGACCGACATGTTTCGACGCTTACAGAAATTTGACACCCAGTTGGAGGCCGAGGACGTCGGTTTTGAGCTGGAGAGCGCTGAGCCCACAATGGCACTTCATGCGTCGAGGGGCGCTATGCGGGTAAAAGCATTAATGAGCGATTTACCTCAGGACCAAGCGCAGATACTTGCGAAGGTATATATGGAAGGTAAGTCGCACTCAGAGACGGCAGCCGAGCTTGGGCTGCCCTTAGGAACCGTTAAGTCGAGAGTGCGGCTAGCGATTCAGAAATTACAAGTTTTTATGGAAGCGGGATCTAAGGAGTGATCCGCGCGGCTTAAAATCGGTATTAATTTGCATATACTGACAAAAGCTTTGTTAGAGCTAAACCGGCAATTACAGTCTGCCGTAACGCAAGCAAAGCCGCTGAAACAACTGCAGGAGACACTGCACAGCTTCAGCGTTAATGTTAGGAAGGGTGTGAGAAACCCTTAAAATGTGGGGCCGATCCAAAGCTAGTTAGCAGGACAGGGCAGGGCAGTTAAAGTTTATGATTACATATCATCCAGACACCAATACGCTGACTGAATTTGCGGCAAATTCATTGTCTTCCGCGCAAAGCGTTGTTGTTGCAACACACATAGAAGCATGTCACGTATGTCAGCGGCGACTGGCTGATCTAGAGTGCATTGGCGGCGCTCTGTTGGAAAATGCCGAGCCCGTGGACGTGGATGCCTCATTGTTCGATTCCGTACTCGCAAAGCTTGATGAAGTCGAAGAAGCGCCTGCTGCGAACGACGCTAATGCTTCTGATTTGGCGTGGACGGTTAAACAAGTCAGACAGGGCAACCTGGCAGGCTTAAAGTGGCGAAAGGTCACTAAGGCACTCAAGATCGCTGATCTCGGCGCTATCGATGGCGCAGCTGAATTCTCGGTATATCACATTGCCGAGGGTGGCAGCATTCCGCAGCACAATCATTCTGGAACTGAAACAACACTGGTTTTGCAGGGTGGCTTTAGCGACGAGAGTGGGACGTACCACGCCGGCGACTTTATTACTCGTGAAGCCGGTGACGAGCATTCCCCAACGGCGATCGCAGGTGGCGACTGTATTTGTCTTGCGGTTCTCGAGTCACCACTGCGCTTCACGCGCTGGCATCATCGCTTACTCAGCCCACTGCTCCAGTTGCGAGCGGGCTAACACCAGCATCACTGACAGCATCGTTTCTAGGCGGGCTTTTGGGGATTAGAAAGCCTCCCCCTGCGTTAGCAAGAATTCATGGCCTATTAGTCTCGAGCCACGCGCTCGTTGCGATTTATTCTCTGTATATACGTTATTGCGGATTTTTGTCGCGACAGAACGGTCACAATGAGATCCTGTTAGCCAAGATTTACGTACATCCCACCAAACTTTAAAAGCGAGCATTATCCATGCGTATTGTTATTCCTCGCGAGTCGGTAGCGGGCGAGCGTCGCACCTCTGCAACTCCGGAAACTGTAAAGAAAATGATCCGCCTCGGAGCAGAGGTTGCTATTGAGTCAGGCGCTGGCGCCGCCGTTGGTTACGACGATAGCGTTTATTCTGAGTTAGGTGCGGAAATTGTTTCCGATAAGGCGACACTTCTTGGCTCTGCGGATATGGTATTGCGTCTGCGCAAGCCCGATTCTGACGAGATCGACATGATGAAGTCGGGCTGTATCCACGTCTCCTATCTTGATCCCTTCAACGAGCGTGATCTGATCAAGACGCTTGCAGACAAAGGCATTACTGCTATCAGTATGGAGATGATTCCGCGCTCGACACGCAGTCAGAAAATGGACGCCTTGAGTTCGCAGGCTAACCTTGCGGGCTATGTTGCCGTGATGTTGGCAGCCGCAAAGCTCCCGTCTATTTTCCCAATGTTGATGACACCTGCCGGTACTTTGAAGCCCGCCAAGGTATTCATTATTGGCGCGGGCGTTGCGGGTCTCCAGGCGATCGCTACGGCGAAGCGTTTAGGTGCGCGTGTCACTGCGTTCGATACGCGGCCTGTGGTAGCGGAGCAGGTACAGTCTTTGGGCGGTAAGTTCCTCGAGATTGACCTCGGTGACACCGGTCAGACCGCGGATGGTTACGCTAAAGAATTGACACCTGAGCAGGTAGAGATTCAGCGTCAAGCGCAAAAGGATGTGATCGCGGATTCTGACGTGGTGATAACCACCGCGCAGGTCTTCGGCCGTAAGCCTCCCGTGCTTGTTACGAAGGACATGATTGAAGGTATGTCGCCAGGCTCCGTGGTTGTTGATATGGCGGCAGAGACTGGCGGTAATGTTGAGGGCTCCGTGCCCGACGAAACCGTTGTTGTTGACGGCGTTACTATTGTCGGCACCGCGAATTTAGCGAATGAAGTTGCACGAGATGCATCGCAAATGTACGCGAGCAACCTGTTCAACCTCGTTGAAGATACGTGGGATACCGAAGCCAAGACATTTGTTCTCGATATGGAGAACGATATTTTGCCGGGTTGTGTCATCACACACGGTGGAGCGGTGGTTCACCCCACCATTAAGAACCTAATGGAAGGGGAAGGTTAAGATGGATGTTTCATATCTTCTATTTATTCTGATGCTCTCGGTCTTTTTAGGCTTTGAGCTCATCAACAAGGTACCAGCTACGCTGCACACACCTCTGATGTCGGGCGCTAATGCGATCTCGGGCATCACGGTTGTAGGTGCTGTGGCATTGGCAGGCAGTGGTAACGAAGATCTCGCGCAATGGCTCGGTGCCGGCGCGGTAGCGCTGGCTAGCGTCAACGTTGTGGGTGGCTACATGGTAACCGACCGCATGCTTGGCTTCTTTAAGAAGAAGGAGGGTTAAGCATGGATATCGATCTTATGATCCAGTTGGGTTACGTCATTGCCGCAGGCCTCTTTATTTTTGGCCTCAAAATGTTGGGCTCCCCAGACACCGCACGTAAGGGTAACGGCGTATCGGCTGTCGGTATGTTGGTGGCAATTGTTGCCGCGCTTCTTGATCAAGGCATTGTTCAGTACGAGTACATCGTCGGTGGCATGATTGTCGGCGGCGCAGTGGGTGCTGTTGCAGCCCGTACCGTAGCTATGACCTCAATGCCCGAGATGGTGGCCTTGTTTAATGGTGTTGGTGGTGCGGCCTCAGGTCTTGTCGGTGTTGCTGCTTTGTCTATTGCAGATGGCAGCTTCACCTACATCACTATTATCCTTTCGATTCTGATTGGTGGCGTAACGTTCACTGGCTCACTCGTTGCATACGGCAAACTCTCAGAGACGATCGGTAGCGGTGCCATTACCTTCGCTGGGCAAAAGTTTGTTAACGGCTTGATCGTTATTGGTATCTTGGCGAGCGCTGTAATGTTCGTCATGGATCCAACCAACACCAATATGCTCTACACCGTGGTGGGCCTATCGCTACTGTTCGGCATCATGGTCGTCATCCCGATTGGTGGTGCGGACATGCCGGTCGTGATCTCGCTGCTCAACTCTTACTCAGGTTTGGCTGCGTGTGCCGCGGGCTTTGCGGTCGACAACAACGTTCTTATCGTTGCGGGTTCACTGGTAGGCGCCTCGGGTATCATCCTGACGCAGATCATGTGTAAGGCAATGAATCGCTCGTTGAGCAATGTCTTGTTCTCTGGTTTTGCAAGTGTCTCGACGACGGTTACCGAAGTTGAGGGTGAGATTAAGCCAATCTCGGTAGAGGATGCTTACTACGTGCTTGAAGCGGCGACGAACGTTGCGATCATTCCAGGCTACGGTATGGCGGTGGCACAAGCACAACACGTGGTGAAGGAGCTTATGGAGCTTCTCGAAGCAAACGGTTGTGAAGTGAACTACGGCATCCACCCAGTGGCGGGTCGTATGCCCGGTCACATGAACGTTCTATTGGCTGAGGCCGACGTGCCTTATGACCAGCTCCTGGAGATGGATGACATCAACCCAAGAATGGAGACGGTCGACGTTGCCATCGTTATCGGTGCGAACGACGTAGTTAACCCGGCTGCGCGAGAAGTTGAGTCTTCTCCAATTTATGGGATGCCGGTTATTAACGTTGCGGACGCGCGCACGGTCTTTGTATTGAAGCGCTCAATGGCGTCGGGTTTTGCGGGTATCGAAAACCCACTGTTCTACAAGGACAACACCCGTATGCTATTCGGCGACGCCAAAGAGTCTATCGGTGGTCTGGTACGAGAATTTTCGTAAAGCAGACACATCTCTCAAAGGCGCTGTTTACAGCGCCTTTTTTTTGTCTTGCGATCATGCCTCACGCTAAGCAGGCGTAAAACAATAAGCTGTTAAGGAAAACATTCAAAAAAGGATCGAGGACTAAACAGAGACCCGGCCTTGGATATTTTGTCTTGCGATCAATGTCGACCTCATCAATAAGCCTTCACATAAATAAAAGGGTATCGTTTGGCTATTGAGATATTTTCCTAATAACAAGAAACCAACCGATGAGAGGAAAGTGAGAGTCATGAAGCGTGTAATGACTATCGGCGTTCTGGGAGCGCTTGCTTACATTGGCGTGCAGATTTATTCCTTATCAAACAATCTCGACCGCGTGCGTAGTGAGGACCCGCTTGTCTGGAGTGAGGAGATTGCAGCCTTTGCGAATGCAGCGCCGGGCCCGTCGAACGCCTTGTTGTTTGTTGGGAGTTCGAGTATCCGCCGCTGGGTTGATCTGGATGAGCACATGGCGCCTGTACCTGTCATAAATCGTGGCTTTGGTGGTTCTAAAATTGGCGATGTGATCTATCACTCAGAGGTGTTGTTTCAGGCCGAATCCCCTCTAGCCATCGTCATTTTTGTGGGAACGAACGACATCACCCCTGGAAGCTCAAAACTGCTGGGTGTCATGGTGGAGGTTTTCGAGCAAATGATGAGCGGTGTGCGTCGGCAGCATCCCGAGACTCCCGTCTATTACATTGCGATCACGCCCTCACCCCTTCGTTGGGAGGTATGGGACGAATCTCAGGCGATAAATCGAGCCATTAGTGATTTGGCAGACGGTATGGCGAATACTTATGTGATTGATACTGCAGACCAACTGATGTCTGCAGGTGTGCCTGACGACAATAATTATGTCTTTGATCGCCTGCACCTGAGCGAGAAGGGCTACGCTATTTGGGCCGAGATTATCCGATCTCGTATTTTTTCAGATCTCAATCTCTGATTGCCAGTTAGGCTGATTCAGGGATTGTTTCAGTCAGGGCAGCTTCAGCTAAAGCATCCTCAGTCAAACTATCCTTGCTTTCGTCGACGTGGCTACCGTTTGAAGGCTCCCTGAACTGCATGCTTGCAAGACGTTGATAGAGCTCGCAGCGGCTCAAGAGTTCGCTATGGGTCCCCACGTCGATGACAGAGCCCGCGTCTACGACGGCAATCGCATCAGCGTTCATGATGGTCGACAGTCTGTGGGCAATGATGACTGTTGTTCTTCCTCGCGTTAACTCGCCGAGTGCCAGTTGCACATAGTGCTCGCTCTCGGTGTCGAGGGCACTGGTCGCCTCATCTAGCAGTAGGATCTCCGGGTTTTTAAGAATGGCCCGAGCTAGCGCAATACGCTGGCGTTGTCCGCCGGAGAGCTGAACACCCTGAGCGCCGATCTGACTCGAAAAGCCCTCAGGGAGTCGCTCGATAAACTCTTTCGCATAGGCTGCTTCGGCAGCAGTCTCGATCTCTGCCTTTGTGGCCTCTGGATTGCCATACCCAATGTTGTAGCTGATATCGCCTGAAAAAAGGATGGGAGCCTGTGGAACGAGCGCCAACTTTTGGCGCCATTGCGCGAGGGGGTAATCGCTAATTGGTGTCCCGCCGTAGGTGAGCGCACCGTTGGTGGGGTCGTAGAAGCGTTGCAGAAGTTCAAATATCGTCGACTTGCCAGCGCCGGAGGGACCAACAAGCGCTAGGGTTTTACCGGGCGGAATCGTTAGGTTAAAGCCACTCAAGGCGGGGGTGTTGGGTCGTGAGGGGTAAACGAAGGTGAGGTCAGATGCCGAGACCGCTTGGCCATGGGCGATGGTGGCCTGACCTTTGTCGTCGATGTCGCTGTCTTGATGGAGAAGCTCCACGAGCCGCTCGGCGGCACCGGCTGCGCGCTGCAGATCGCCCCAAACCTCCGACAATGTGGCAAAGGCTGAGCCCAGCATAACCGCATAAAAGACGAATGCACCGAGATCACCGCCACTCATTCGGCCAGCGAG
>JAYOAN010000148.1:0-3802 GCA_038104285.1 Halieaceae bacterium | reverse complement strand
GCGAAAAAATTAAGGTCGAGAAGCCGCTCGTTGTTCTTCATGGCGATGAGATGGCGCAAGTTGCTTTCACCGAAATTCTGGCGCGCTTTGTCTCGCTGCCACTCGATATCAACCTTGTCGAAATCGATCTTTCTGCGCCTAAGCGCTTCACCAGTAACGGTCAAGTGATTCACGACGCTATCGCGGCACTGAAAGAGCACGGTGTCGGCATTAAAAATGCGGGTATGACGGTCAACCGGGCGCAGCTTGATGATCTCCTCGCCAAATACCCTGACGTCAAAGAATCTGAGCTCGACCCCCTCGCAACAAAATCACCTAACGGTGCCATCCGCAAAGGCATCAGCGGCAACATCACCCGCGAGGACATCGAGTTTAAAAACCTAAAAAGTGTTCGCCCTGACTGGATCGATCGCGATATCGAAGTCGACACCATGGAAACCGGTGGCTTGGACTTCAGCTACAGCGAACTCTCCAATGCAACCGGTGTGGCCAAGGTGATGTTTGTAGGGTCGAGCGGCGACCCCGTGGAGCTGCACCGTCGCTCGCTCAACAAGGGCGACCCCTGGATGTTGGCGACAAATAACCTCGATGAGGTCAAGGCTTGGGCGCATCGCTTCTTCCAACGTGCGATCGACGAAAAGCGAGACATCTACCTGGGACTCAAAGACACCGTAGTCTCGGGTTACGACGGTGTCATGCGAACAGCCATCGAAGAGATTTACGAACAGGACTACAAAGCAAAAGTTGCCGAGGCTGGACTGAGCTACCACTACGAGCTCATTGACGCTCAGGCAGCACGCATTGTCTCAAATCCGCCCGAGCGCGCGCTGTGGGGTGTGCCCGATAATGTCAGCGGAATGAAGCTGTTTAAGCTCGTGCAGCAGCTCAAGCGCTATGGTCTCCCTGAGCGCAAAGCGCACGTGTCGATATCGAGAATGAGCGCTGGCGGTGGCGATCAGTACGGCAGCTACAACACGCCGGCACCCGAGCAAGGTGTGATCAAGGTGATCGTTGATGGCGAGGAAAAACACGCTCGCTACGTCGACGAAGGCGACCCTATCCTATTCATGTCGAACGACCGCGAGGCGATCAAAGACTGGGTTAGCCAGGTTTTCCAAGACGCGGCGCTCAACAAGAAAGAGGTCTACTTCGGCTTGAAGCGCGAGTTCGTTAACTACGATGAAGTTTACAGCTCGATTATCTTGGAGATTCGAAAGGAACTGGCGGCGCTCGACACACCACCACCCTCGTTCATGATCATGCGTCCGTCTCGTCAGCTCAGTAAGATGATTTGCGACCCACCCCGCTGGGGCCTCTACCCTGCCCAGAATCTGGACGGCGATATCTTCTCTGATATCTCTGCAGCGTTGGGTGGAAGCCTTGCGACAGCAAGCTCAGTGATTATCAGTAAGGACGGCACCAAACTGTTCGAAGCACCGCACGGCACTGCCCATGATTTGTATCTGCGCTATTTAGAGACCGACGGAAAAGAGGCCAATTTCAATTCATCAGCGCTTATCTTTGCGGTTGCCAGTGCGCTCGAGGAACTGGCCATCCGAGAGGACAACGCGGCGCTCAATGACTATGCCTCCCGCTTGAAAGCTGCGCTGATTGAGACAGTCGCACAAGGTACGATCACTGGCGACTTAAAGGGTAAGACGACCACGCCCGAGCGCGAGCGCATTGTCGATATGCACGGCTTCCTCGACGCCATTGCAGAGAACCTGAAAAGCGACTGAAGATCCGATCTAGTTGTCTTTGCGGTGGCTGCTTCACGTTCGAACGACTGAGGGTAAGACCGTGGTCATGGCGTTTCTCAAATGGGGCATCCCGTGCTTCATCATTTCATTAGTGGCCAGCGGTAATAACTGAAAACTGCAGGTCGCCCAACAAAAACTCATAGATCAGGAATACCGAACAATGAACGAGTTGAGTAACGCTCGAGCAGCTCTATTGGAGAACATTACGCTCGTCATCACCGTGGTATCTGGCGTCGGCATGACCACCAAGTGGCTCGACCCTGTTCTCTCGTTCGCACTCTGGTGTGTAGGGTATTCGATTGCGATTGCCGGCGCCTACCTTCGGCAAAATCGACGCAACATGGCGCTCTTTACCTTTCTCGCGGTCAATACGGGCTACGGCGCATTTAACTGGATGTGACCCGCTCGGCTTTTGCAGCACTTCCACGTACAGCGCGCAGGCCAAGGTACAGAAGCAAACCAAATGGGCCTGTCATGAAGGTGAAGAAAAGGCAGGGCAGAATCAGAAAATGATTAACTTGATGCTCCTGACTGTCCCTCAAGATCCAGGCGCCAACAAATAGATCAAACGCCAAGTAGTGAATCCATCCTGCGAGCAAGAGTGCATCGACACTGAAGAGCACTTTGACCTCCTCCAATGTCCCAAATCCGCCCTCTGCCGGCGCCTCGCCCTGGAAGCTCAACATCAAATAGGCATAAACCAGTCCAAGCATGATGGGCGCCACAACTGAGGGATATAAACGACGCGTGAGATCTGATTTCGGCGCTACCGCCAATCCCAGCCATCCCAGCATCGCCAAACCACCACAGAGACTAAATAGTGTTTCCAAAGACATGCGTTTATCCTTATTTTTATCTCACACTCACTTTGTGACAGAGTAGCCATTACCGTAGCTGTTTGCGAGTCAGTTAAGAAAGCCGAAGGCACCAGCTGCGGCGCTGTGAAGTTTCTGGAGTTGTGCCAAAAAGAGTGCCTCAAAAAAGGCACGGAAGGCACAAAAGTCGTCGCTATAGAGACCCCAAGTGTTTGAATAGGCATATATAACAACTCAAAAATCAGAGGCCCTATGAGTATTTCAGAACAGCAACAACCCATCGAAACCGGTTTTAGCAGCAAACCCGAAGCCAGCGAGGTGATAGCAGGCCTCGACCTCTCAGGAAAAGTAGCGCTCGTCACCGGAGGGTATTCTGGCATTGGCGTTGAAACGGTGAGGGCGCTGACCACTGCAGGAGCTAAGGTGTTTGTTCCATCGCGCGATGTGGATCGAGCCGTCAAAGCCCTCGACGGTATTATTCCCGCAGACCAGATTGGGTTTATGGATCTCGCTGACTTACCCAGCGTAACTCAATTTGGTGAGACCTTTTCAAGTAGTCATCCAGCGATCGATCTCGCGATCTTCAACGCAGGCGTCATGGCCTGTCCACTAGGGCGAACCCAGCAAGGGCTCGAGTGGCAATTGGGCGTTAACCATGTAGGCCACTTTGCGCTATTGCAAACACTGCTTCCGTCGCTGCGTAACGCAAACGGCGCGCGCCTGATCACCCTATCATCGATTGCTCACCGAATGAGCCCAGTCCGCTTCGATGACATGAACTACCAACAACGCGATTACGACAAGTGGCAAGCCTATGGACAGGCGAAGTCGGCACAGTCACTGATGGCTATCGAGTTGGATCGTCAAGAGAAAGATAATGGGATAAGGGCATTTTCTGTGCATCCGGGCGGTATCTTCACGCCGCTACAGCGACATCTCGGCAACGCAGAAATGGCGGAGTTTGGATGGACGGATGCGGACGGCAATCCTTCGGCGGTCGCCGCAAAGTTGTTCAAGACAACAACCCAAGGCTGCGCCACATCGCTTTGGGCCGCCACGGCAACAGCGCTTGATCAAATGGGCGGCGTCTACTGCGAGGACTGTAATGTTTCCGAAGTTGTTCCTGACGATAGCAATGCCTTCACGGGCGTGCGGCAATGGGCGATTGATTCAGCGATCGCAGAGCGCACTTGGAAAGAAACTGAGACGCTGATAGCCGGTTTATAA
>JAYOAN010000147.1:0-3809 GCA_038104285.1 Halieaceae bacterium | reverse complement strand
AAGTTCCTTGCAGGCTCAATGACCGCAGACGGCGCACAAAAGGCGCGTCGCTTTATGGAACTGTGCGAGACCTTTAGCTTCCCGATCATTACCTTGGTCGATGAACCTGGGTTTATGATCGGCAGCCAGGCCGAGAAAGAGGCGACGATTCGTCACGGGACTTCGGCGGTACTGACAGCCGCGATGACCACAGTGCCTTGGGCGGCGGTGATGGTCCGGCGCTCGTTTGGCGTTGCTCAGGCAGCGCACTACGGTCCTGAGGCTTATGTACTGGCCTGGCCCTCAGCTGAGAGTGGACCACTGCCGGTGGAAGGAGGTGTCGCTGTGGCCTTCCGTCGAGAAATCGAGGCTGCACCTGACCCTGACGCAAAGCGCCGGGAGCTTGAAGAGATGCTAGCCGCGAAACAGTCACCTTTCCCCCGTGCGGAAGCGCTTGCCGTTCATGACCTCATCGACCCGCGCGAGACGCGCCCTGAACTCTGTAAGTGGTTGGCGCGGGTTCAACCATTACTACCCGAACTCTTGGGTCCGTCGGCCTTTGCGATTAGACCTTGAGACGCACTGGAGAAAATAATGACAAAAATTGAGTTAGAGACCGGTGGATCCGTTTGGAAGCTTCTTGTCGCAGAGGGCGACGCAGTTGAAGAAGGGCAGACCCTGTTTATTCTTGAGGTGATGAAGATGGAGGTGCCTTACGAGGCACCTCATTCAGGTACAATCTCTAGTGTACATATTGCTGAGGGCGATGCCGTCTCTGAAGATGACGTGGCGATTGAACTCACGCCATAAACTAGCATTTCGATGTCGCATGGCCGGCGTCCAGGAAACGTTTTCAATGACCAAAAAAGGGCAAGCATGGGTGGCTACTGCGGTGACGCTTGCTCAGCGCACGCCGCAAAACTGGCTGGGGCAGCAACTTGCACAGGTGATGCGTAAGCTTGTTATGAGCTTTGCAGACTTACCGATCCGTTGCGAAGTGGACGGTCTTCAATTTGAATTTTTCTTGAGAGATAACAATTCAGAGAAAAAATACCTCTTTATGCCCTGGCGTTTTGATGAACGCGAGCGCAGATTTCTTGTCGATTCGATTCCTGCTGACGGGGTCTTTGTCGATATCGGGGCAAATGTTGGCATTTACACCCTGTACGTCGCTAAGCACTTATCACAAAAGGGGCGGGTCATTTCCTTTGAGCCGAACCCAAGAGCACATGATCGTCTCTCAAAAAATGTGTCGCTAAACGAGGCGTGTCTGAGTCCTGAAATAGCCCTGTTGCAACTGGGTGTTGCCGCCGATGAAGCAGCTTTTGATCTTCATTTGAACCCCGATAATTTGGGCGGTAGTTCATTGGTAGCCGAATCGGGTCAGACTGTGCGCGTACATTGCAAGCCCTTATTGAGCGTCATGCGCGAGATGGGGGTTGCAAAAATCAATGGTCTCAAAATTGATATTGAGGGTGCAGAGGATGCGGCACTGGCTCCGTTTTTTGAGCACGCCCCTCGCGAAATGTTCCCTGATGTCATCGTGATTGAGAACTCTCAGGACCTCTGGCGAATAGATTTATTTCAGCTATTTGAAGCGTCCGGTTACCAGCTAAAGTTTAAGACCCGGCTCAACCGTGTCTTCATGAAAATCGCAGCTTAGTTTTCGCAAGAGGCAATTTTTTTCTTCGACTTCAGTGGTAGCGCAAGCCCCAGCCGAACGGGAACAGTGGGTTCGCCGTATCGTCGGGCACGTCTTCTAACTGCGCTTCTACCTCAGCCATCGAGGAGGGCAGCTCGAACGGTAACTTCCCGCTTGGGTTGTGCCTCCCAAAGACAACATCCAGCATGGCTTCATCCGACACACCAAACGTCCCGACCAAGGCACTACTCATGTCTTTGAGCTCGGTTAAGACGGCCGGCCGATTGAGGTCCACCAGCGTAACGAGCTGACTTAATTCGCTGTAGGACTTTGCTTTGGCAAGGATCTCGTCACTGAAGGCGAGGTTCGTATCCGGAAAGCGCGATGCCAGCATCTTATCGAGTGTGCGATCGGTGCCCGCTGGTTGTGTGCCATTGAACACGGTGTTCAGAAACATAAGGACTACATCGGCTTCTTCGGGGGTGTTAACAACAGTGCCATAGTTCGCGGCAACGCTGGGTTCTAGGCCATCGACGAAAATCCGTGTCTTGGCAGCGAGAGGCAACTGAGCAGTCTCGTTGTCCAGCAACACAACGGCGTTGCGCTGTGCCTGCATGCCGAGCGCAGTGTACTCAGGCAGGTTAACCAGCTCAGTGATGGCGGTTTCGTCGACAAACGGTTCCTCGAAAAGACCTAGATCGAATTTATTTTTCAGGATTCGACGCACCGACTCGTCGATACGCGCCTCTGAGAGGGCGCCGTCACGTACTAGATCGACAATGTATTCGGGGTCGCTCTCGCCACCGTACTGATCAACACCGGCCTCGACGGATTTGAGGTATCGCTCTTCGATGGTGAGCGCCTCAACACCCCAGATGCGACCTGTGACCACGCCCCAGTCCGTACAGACCACACCCTCAAAACCAAGCTCGTCACGAAGGAGGTCGGTCAAGATATAGCGGTTGTAAGCCATCGCAACGTCTTCGTCGGTTTGTGCCGTGGGGATGCCGTAGTAGGGCATCACAACGCGCATGTCGTTTTCGATAGCGGCGATGAAGGGGGCTAGGTGGTATTCAAAGTTTTCGCCGGGGTAAACCTGGCTCTCGCCCGACTTTAGGTGAGGGTCCAAACCGTTGAGCTGGGGGCCGCCACCGGGAAAGTGCTTGACCATGGTCATGACACTTTGATCACTAAGACCATTGCCTTGAAAGCCTTTCATGTAGGCAACCGTCATCTCCGCTGATAGATCCGCGTTCGAGCCAAAGGTACCGAAGTTTCTTGCCCATCGTGGTTCTGTGGCCATGTCGCTCATAGGATGAAGTGCCGTCGTGAAGCCCATCGCGCGGTATTCAGCTGCCGCCACCTTGCCGAAGGTCTCTAGCATGTTGGCGTCACGACCCGCAGCGAAGCCTAGTTGTGAGGGCCACTTTGAGACACCACCCAGGGTAAAGGAGGCGATGCCGCCGCCGCGCGGTACTTCATGCACGGGGTCGCTGCTAATCGAGAGGGGAATACCCAAGCGTGTGCGCTCGGCGATCCCCTGTAATTCGTTTAAGCGTTTTGCGATGTTTTCGGGACTGGCGCCACCGTAGAAATTGAAATGCGTGAGTGACTTGCGGCTAATGAGTTCTTCGATTGAGGTGCCGGCGTTCATTGCTTCCAGGAACACCCGAAATAGCGGGTCGGGCTCGATCAGTACCGGTGGATGAAACATTTGACCGACTTTTTCTTCGAGCGTCATTTGGCTGAGGAGATCTTCTACGCGATCGGTGGTTGTAACTCGATAGTCCTCGTAGGGATCGAGCTGACCGTTGTGGTTCAAATCGCGGAATACCTCACCATCGACCGCAATGGGCTCGCTGATACTGGTTTGCGCGAGCGACGCTTTGATTTTGCTGATGGGCTTCAAGAAGAGGTTCGTTGCATATAAAGCAGCTACCACCAAGACGGCGACGATTAGTCTGACGACGATCTTCATTATTTTTATTCCTCGGTGTTCCACCTCTATTCGGGTGTATTCATCACGTGATCTCTACCGGTAAGGTAATAGTCGAATCTTCAAGCGTCCAATAAAAACTATTGCTAGGAGTAACTGCCGTATGTTGAATCAGACCGCTAAAGAACTTGCGCGTGATATCGGTAAAGGGAAATTGTCCTCAGTAGAGGTAACCGATTTCTTTATAGACCG
>JAYOAN010000146.1:0-3814 GCA_038104285.1 Halieaceae bacterium | reverse complement strand
GACGCTGTCGTCACAGCCACATCAGCGACGGGCACCTGCCAAGGGCCGACCATTTGGTCACGCGCTACGGTGCCCGTTACAGAGCGATCACCAATGGTGATCAAAAAGCTTTTACTGCCAACGGCAGGGAAGGTGAGAACACGCTCCAAAGCATCAGCAATGGCCACGTTACCGCCGAAGTCATCAACCGGTGGCGCAACTCGCTGTGTTTCACGGTGCATTTTAGGCGGTTTACCAAACAGCAATGAAAGTGGCAGATCAACGGGATTGTTCTCAAATAGCGTATCGCCCAATCGCAGATGCTGGGCATCTGTTGCCTCGCCAACTACCGCAAACGGGCAGCGCTCACGCGCACAAATATCACTGAAAGTGGCCAGCTGATCAGGGTTGATCGCCATCACGTAACGCTCTTGAGATTCGTTGCACCAAATCTCGAGAGGACTCATACCCTTCTCGTCGCTGGGGACATTGCGCAGCTCAAAATCACCGCCACAGCCTCCGTCTTTTACCAGCTCCGGAAACGCATTACTCAGACCGCCCGCACCTACATCATGAATAAACGCAATAGGGTTGTTTGCGCCTCGCTCCCAGCAGCGGTCAATGACCTCCTGACAACGCCGCTGAATCTCGGGGTTCTGACGTTGCACAGAGGCAAAGTCCAAATCTTCGGTGCTGGACCCACTCGCCATTGAGGAAGCGGCACCCCCACCAAGACCAATCAGCATGGCTGGACCGCCCAAAACAACCAACTTCGCGCCCGCAGAGAACGGGGGCTTGTCGACATGCTCTTCTTTAATGTTGCCGAAACCACCGGCAATCATGATGGGCTTGTGGTAACCCCGCACGCCCTCACTCGTTTCGACCTCAAAGGTTCTGAAGTAGCCCCCTAAGTTGGGTCGACCAAATTCGTTGTTAAACGCGGCTGCACCGAGCGGCCCCTCGGTCATGATCTGCTGCGGCGTCACAATTCGGCTCGGCTTTCCATATCCGGTTTCCCACGGACGTTCATAGCCGGGAAGATTTAGATGAGAGACGGTAAAGCCACACAAGCCCGCTTTGGGACGAGAACCTCGTCCAACCGCACCTTCATCACGGATCTCGCCACCCGAACCTGTGCCCGCACCGGCAAACGGTGCGATCGCCGTTGGGTGATTGTGTGTTTCAACCTTCATGAGCAGCGCAATAGGCTCTTGATGGTAGGTCCACGACTGCGAGTCAGGTTCGGGGTAAAAACGACCAGCGCTATGCCCTTCAACAACAGCAGCATTATCAGCGTAGGCTGAGAGCACTTGCTCTCCACCTTGCTTATACGTGTTCTTAATCATGCCGAACAATGACCAGTCCTGATCAATGCCATCGATCGTCCACGAAGCGTTAAAAATCTTGTGTCTGCAGTGCTCCGAGTTTGCCTGTGCAAACATCATCAACTCGGTGTCAGACGGGTCACGCCCCAAGGCCGTAAAAGCCTCGGCAAGGTAGTCGATTTCATCTTCAGCTAACGCCAAGCCGAGCGTACCGTTTGCTTCAACCAACGCTTCCCTACCTGCCTCGATCACGGGTACTGAGGTCAGTGGCCGAGGCGAAATATCGCTAAACAACATCGATATATCCTCGTAGGAGGTCATGACTGTCTCGACCATTCGATCGTGAAGCAGCGAGTGCAATGCTCCCGGGTTGCCGTATTGCGCTGAACCCTCAATGACGTAAACAGCAGCTCGCTCTATGCGTTGAACCGTGTCGAAATCGCAGTTGTTGGCGATGTTTGTCGCCTTACTGGACCAAGGCGAGATCGTGCCAATACGGGGCGCAACGATAACAACGTCATTCTGATTCAATTCGTCGCCACATGGTGCCGGACTTGTACCGGGCTGCAGCAACGCAGCGAGCTGCGTAGCATCAACATTGCCCTCTGACTCAATGGCATAAACAAAGAACGCTCGGGTAAGTTTTAGCTGCGAATCGAGCCGAGCTATTTCGTTTGAAAGACGCTTAAAACGGGGAGCTGACAGTGCGTCTGACCCGGGCAAGAGGAGCATGGGCAAATCCTACTAGATGAAGCGCGTATCATACCTTGCCAACGTCCTCGGGTGAATGTCCAAAATCGAGATCTGAGCTACACTCATCGCATGAGACAGTGGTTACTGATCGTAATATTACTATTAACCGGCTGCGGCAACCCGACGGTTTTAGACGCCTTCGCGCCTGGAAATGAGCTCGTCGTGATCACACGCAACGGCCCTACCACCTATTATCTGGGCGCGAACGAGCGCGCAGGGCTTGAATACGAATTATTTAAAGCCTTTGCCGACTCGCAAGATATGACACTTCGCATCAAAGTTGCGTCCACGATCGAAGAGGTTTTCGACACGCTGGCCCGTGGCGAGGCTCATATCGCGGCTGCGGGCCTGACTCAATCCAACGCACGTGATGAGCTTTTCACATCGACTATACCCTACCTGAAGCAAAACCCTGTCGTGGTTTACAAGGCCGGACAGTTCAGGCCGCGTACTGTCGAGGATCTCGGCAATCTCGATATCGTCATTATGCAGGGCAGCCATCATCGAACCCGCCTCAGCATGCTTTCTGAGATGGACCCAAGGATTACATTTCGTGTGTTAGAAACAGCGCAATCCAGCGCAGTACTCAGCGAAATTGAGACCGAGCAGGCCGATGTTGCACTGTTGGATTCAAGCGAGTTTTCGATGCAGCAAAGGCTCTACCCGAGGGTAGCCAAGGCGTTCCAATTCAAGGAAACACTGAATACCGTGTGGTATCTGGGTCTCGATGCGAGAGCGCCAATATGGCGCGATAAAATTAATGACTTTCTTAACAAAGAAACCGATGAGGGTCGCCTCGCAGACCTCGAGGTGCGTTATTTCGGAAGCGATGCTAACACCTCTCGGATCGAGCTTTTCACATTCCAGCGTGCCGTTGAGAGCACCCTCCCTAAATGGCGCCCTCTCATTGAGGCCATCGCACAAGAATTTCGACTGGACTGGCAGTTGCTAGCAGCCATTGCCTATCAAGAATCTCACTGGGACCCAAAGGCCAAGTCGCCCACCGGCGTGCGCGGGATGATGATGCTGACCCGACCGACCGCAGAAGAAGTTGGTGTCAAAGACCGGTTAGATGCAGAGCAAAGTCTGCGTGGCGGTGCACGATTCTTGCGCAATCTACTTCGCCGACTTCCCAATGATATCGAAGAGCCTGACCGCACGTGGATGGCGCTGGCTGCCTACAACGTGGGCATGGCACATCTAGAGGAAGCACGACGACTAACCGAGGGGAAAGGTGGTGACCCCCACTTGTGGCAAGACGTCAGAGAGCGCCTGCCTGACCTTCAAAACCCCAAAATTTACCCACATCTCAGGCACGGCTTTGCGAGGGGCCAGGAGGCGGTCACTTATGTCGATAATATCCGCCACTATCAGGCAACCTTGGCATTGCAAGACATCCCATCACAAACAATTTCAGTGCCTTTGAATCTGGAGGAGTTAACAGCTACGGCACACGAATTGCTCCAGTGGACACCGTTAAGTCTGTAACTAAGCCTTGGCGGCCCGCCGCGCTTTGAAAAAGCCACGGAGCAGATTTGCGCTCTCATCCGCACGCAACCCCTCTGTCCAGGCTACGCGGTGGTTCAGAGACGCGTTATCCAATACTGAGGCCGTACTTGCGACAGCTCCCGCCTTGGGTTCTCTTGCGCCAAAAACAAGTCGTGACACACGCGCATGGATCATCGCACCGCAACACATCGTGCAGGGCTCAAGTGTGACAAAGAGCTCACAGCCGGGAAGTCGATAATTTTCCAGTG
>JAYOAN010000014.1:0-19881 GCA_038104285.1 Halieaceae bacterium | reverse complement strand
GCCGAACCCATGGCCAGACAGCTAGCCCGACAACACTGGGCAAAGAAATGGCGAACGTTGCTGTTCGGCTAAAACGGCAACTAGAGGCTGTTGAAGCTGTAGAGCCCCTAGGTAAGTTCAATGGTGCCGTGGGTAACTTTAACGCGCATCTCAGCGCCTACCCCACGCTCGATTGGGAGCAGATTTCACGCGATTTTGTAGAGTCACTAGGTCTCACTTGGAACCCCATGACAACTCAAATCGAGCCGCATGATTACATGGCTGAGCTGTTTCAGGCGATGATGCGCTTCAACACAATTTTGATCGACTTTGATCGGGATATCTGGAGCTACATCTCACTCGGTTACTTCAAGCAAAAGACCGTCGCTGGCGAGATTGGCTCATCCACCATGCCGCACAAAGTCAATCCCATCGACTTCGAGAACTCTGAGGGTAACCTCGGTCTTGCTAACGCTGTACTTGCCCACCTTGCTGAGAAACTGCCTGTCAGTCGTTGGCAGCGTGATCTTACCGACAGTACGGTCCTGCGAAACATGGGCGTTGGGTTCGGGTATTCGTTACTCGCCTACGGATCGACACTCAAAGGCATCAGCAAGCTGGAGGTCAATACAGCGAAGTTGGCGCAAGACCTCGACAACAGCTGGGAAGTCCTCGCTGAACCTATCCAAACAGTGATGCGTCGCTACGGCATCCCCGAGCCCTATGAGAAACTCAAGGCACTGACGCGCGGGCAGGCCATAACTAAGGAAATCCTCCAGGAATTTGTTGCTACGCTTGATCTTCCTGAAGCAGTGATTGCGGAGCTCCAAGCGCTGACACCTTCGACCTACGTAGGTATGGCAGAGACACTCACCAATAACTGGCTGGACTGATCGTTGATCTCCCCGCGCTTTCACTTCGACGCGCAAGCCTTTCTGGTCGACTGCTGGCAAAAAAAACCTACGCTCATCCGAGGCGCTATACCGGGGTTTCAATCACCCATTACGCCTGAGGAGTTGGGTGGGCTTGCTATGGAGCCGGAGGCTGACTCTCGCATCGTTTGTTTACAGGACGGGGCTTGGTCGCTTGAGCATGGACCGTTCACCGAGCACGACTTTCAACGAAAAGGCAAATGGAGCCTTTTGGTTCAGCGGGTGGATGAATGGTTCCCCGAGGTTATGGCACTCCGTGGCTGCGTTGATTTCCTTCCGCAGTGGCGCCTTGATGACATTATGGTCAGCTACGCCACAGAAGGGGCTGGCGTAGGTCCGCACTTCGACCAGTACGATGTTTTTTTACTCCAGGGTGCGGGGCAAAGACGCTGGAAAATTGGGCCAAAATGCGACGCGAGCACGCCGACCGTTGGCGAAAGCGATCTGCGCTTGATTAATGAGTTCGAGCCCACTGAGACATTCTTACTTCAACCCGGCGATGTTCTCTATGTGCCGCCTGGGTTTGCACACTGGGGAGAAGCCGTTGGTGAGAGCATGACCTATTCGTTGGGTTTTCGAGCACCGAGAGTAACTGATCTCATCGCACGTTTATCCGACACCGTCATCGATCGGCTCGAGGATGAGCTTCTACTGGAGGACGGCGACTCAATGAAAATCCAACCAAGACCAGGCGAAATCCTCAGTACTCATGCTGACAACGCGCGACAGGCTGTGTT
This sequence comes from Halieaceae bacterium, assembly GCA_038104285.1. Taxonomy (GTDB): domain Bacteria; phylum Pseudomonadota; class Gammaproteobacteria; order Pseudomonadales; family Halieaceae; genus Luminiphilus. The sequence continues at coordinate 18,233 of JAYOAN010000014.1, read as the reverse complement.
TAACGCACTCAATGCGCTGGACACTGACGATTGGTATGCGGAGTTATTGTCTGATCTCAGCCAGCAGCCCGAACAAACCGATGAGCCGATAGCAAGTTTTGTTGAACTCAATCCCAGTCAAAGATTACTTTGGCGGGAGGATAGCGACCAAATTTCTGCTTACTTAGGGGGCGAACGCTACGAATTTCGCCTGGGAGATGAGCCCTTACTGTGCGCTATCTGCAGAGGCGAGTTCGTTGAAGTCAGTGGCCTTGACGATTATCAGGTCGACATTATTAAGCAGTGGTGGGCACTCGGATTCCTTGAGGAGCGGTTCCTCAACGACACACATTGAGACACATTAATGTCCGAGTAAGACCCCAACCTCGTTACCCTCGAAGTGTACCTCGAAAATAGGCAATGACGCGCAGAAACCCTCGACGTGCGCACCAGAGCTGAGAGAGAACCCAAAGCCGTGGCGAGGACAGGTCACAACCTGATTTTCAATGATCGCGTCATCCAACGACTGCTCTTGATGCGGACACACGGCAGCAAATGCAAAGAATTCGCCGCCCTCCTTTGCAAGGATGAGATCGAGAGAATCAATCTTGAAGCGTCTTCGGTAGCCGTCCTCGAGATTAATCAATTTATCCAAGGCCAAGAAACGCATGTGACTACGGGTGCTCGCTCAACATATTGATGACATTTACGGCCGCACTCACGGGTGTCAGCGTACCGGCACTAACCTGCTCTTTGATAGCAGGCAGCGACTCGCGAATGGTCGTATTGTCCGTGAGTTGCTGACGTAGCATTTCATCCATGAGCTGTGTCATCCACTGCAAGTTTTGCTCAGCGCGAGTCTGGGACAGCGCACCACGCGAAGTGGCCTCCTGCTGGTAGCGCTTCATCATCGACCAGCAGTCAGCGATGCCGTCGTGCTCAAGGGCTGAACAGGTGTGTACCTCAGGCTTCCAAAAATCGTTACTCGCCAGCAATGACATGGCGCTCTGGTAATGCAGTTTGGTCTTGCGGGCTAAGCTCGCGCTCTCCCCATCGGCTTTGTTGATCATGATGGCATCAGCAAGTTCCAAGATACCCTTCTTAATACCTTGAAGTTCATCACCCCCACCGGGAAGTAATAGCATCAAGAAGAAATCGACCATACTCGAAACTTGATGTTCCGATTGGCCCACGCCAACTGTCTCAACGAGAACAACGTCAAAGCCGGCCGCCTCACACAACAACATGGACTCCCGCGTTTTTAGTGCCACACCACCCAGCGCTCTGCCTGCTGGTGACGGTCGGATGAAAGCATTGGGGTTGCGAGATAAGAGCTCCATACGCGTTTTATCACCCAGAATGGAGCCACCCGCCATGGGCGAACTGGGATCGACCGCAAGCACGGCCACTCTATGGCCTTCGGAGATCAGGTGCTGGCCAAAGGCCTCGATGAAGGTGGATTTACCGACACCGGGAACGCCGGTAATACCAACTCTCAGGCTCTTCCCGGTATGAGGTAGTAATTGATTGAGCAGAACTTGTGAGGCCTCACGATCCTCTGGTCGTGAGCTCTCTACAAGGGTAATCGCCTTAGCAAGTGCTCGACGATTACCCGAGAGTACGCTTTCAGCTGTTAGCGTTAACGGCATCGAGGACCTTTCGCGCGGCTTCAGGGATTGGCGTCCCTGGACCGAAGATGAGAGTCACCCCGGCGTCGTACAAGTATTGGTAATCCTGCTGAGGTATAACGCCCCCTGCGATTACAACAATATCGTCCGCACCTTCGGCTTTGAGCGCTTCAATCAGTTGTGGCACGAGTGTTTTGTGCCCCGCCGCGAGGCTTGATGCACCAACAATGTGCACATCGTTCTCAATCGCCTGCCGAGCAACTTCCTCGGGCGTTGAGAACATCGGCGACAAATCAACATCAAAGCCAACGTCAGCAAATGCTGTGGCAACCACCTTTGCGCCACGGTCGTGACCGTCTTGTCCCATCTTGGCAACGAGCAAGCGCGGGCGTCTGCCGTGCTGTGCAACAAAGCTCTCGATATCCATAGCAATTTGCTTCCAGTCTTCATCCTGTTCGTAAGCTGCACCATACACACCCGATACAGTTTGTGCGCTCGCGACAAAACGACCGAAATGCTTTTCTAGCGCATCCGATATCTCGCCTACCGTAGCACGGTGTCGTGTGGCGTTCACCGCCAGCTCGAGTAGGTTACCCTCACCCGTCTCGGCGGCAGTAGAGAGTGCCTCAAGACACGCAGTGACCGCTGCTGTATCGCGCGCATCACGGATCTGTTTTAGACGCGCGATTTGGGAGTCGCGCACTGCATCATTATCGACTTCGAGGATATCCACTTCATCCTGTTCATCGATTTGATATTTATTGACGCCAACGATGACGTCTTCGCCACGGTCGATACGCGCTTGCTTCTTGGCTGCGGCTTCTTCGATTCGGAGCTTTGGCAAACCCGTCTCGATGGCCTGTGCCATACCGCCAGCGTCCTCTACCTCTGCGATTAGCGCTCGGGCTTTCTCGGCAATCTCGTTGGTTAGGGACTCCATCATGTAGGAGCCACCCCATGGGTCGACTACCTGGCTAATGCCCGTCTCTTCTTGAAGGACCAACTGTGTATTGCGCGCGATTCTTGCCGCAAAATCTGAGGGTAAAGCGATCGCCTCGTCGAGTGCATTTGTGTGAAGGCTTTGCGTGCCGCCAAATACGGCGGCCATCGCCTCGATAGTTGTTCGCACAATATTGTTGTAGGGATCCTGCTCCGTCAGCGACCAACCTGAGGTCTGGCAGTGTGTTCTCAACATCGAGCTTTTCGGATTACTCGGTGAAAACTCACCAACGATCTCCGCCCACAGCAGCCGCGCGGCACGCATCTTGGCGATTTCCATATAAAAGTTCATGCCGATGCCCCAGAAGAACGATAGTCTGGGTGCGAAATCGTCGATATTGAGTCCTGCGGAGATGGCAGTACGGATATATTCCTTACCGTCGGCTAGCGTGTAAGCCAGTTCGAGCGCCGCGTTCGCACCCGCTTCCTGCATGTGGTAGCCGGAAATCGAAATGGTGTTAAACCGCGGCATATTCTTGGAGCAGTAAGCAATGATATCGCCAATAATGCGCATACTCGGTGATGGTGGGTAGATGTAGGTATTACGCACCATGAACTCTTTCAGAATATCGTTCTGAATGGTGCCAGCCAGCGCCTCTGGACCAACTCCCTGCTCCTCGGCGGCAACGATATACCCCGCGAGAACAGGCAAAACCGCGCCATTCATCGTCATCGAGACTGACACTTTGTCGAGTGGAATGCCGTCGAACAGCACTTTCATATCCTCGACAGAATCAACCGCGACTCCCGCTTTACCAACATCACCCGCAACGCGGGGGTGATCTGAGTCGTAACCACGGTGTGTAGCAAGGTCAAAGGCAACCGACACACCCTGTCCGCCTGCAGCCAAAGCCTTACGATAAAACGCGTTACTCTCTTCTGCCGTTGAGAAGCCCGCATATTGCCGAATCGTCCAACGTCGCCCAGCATACATCGTCGCTTGTGGCCCACGAATGTATGGACTCATGCCCGGCATTGTGTCCGTGTAGGGCAGTTCGGCGGTGTCCTCTGCGGTATAGAGGACCTTCATGGGAATATCCTCGGGTGTGAACCAAGTGAATTCGTCTGGCGTGAGGCCTTTGCTCTGCTTCTCTACGAGCGATGCCCAATTTTCCTTGTTTGCCTTACTGGGATCATAAATCGACATTAATGGTTTTCCTGCGGCTGAGAGAGTTCGACAAGAACCCCGTCACAGCTCTTTGGGTGAATAAAGATAACGCGCGCGCCATGCGCACCGGGCGTTGGTGCATCGCTAAGGAACTGGTAGCCCTTGGCCTTCAGGCGCTCAACGTCGGCGTCGATATCGTTCGTTCGGAAGCAAAGGTGATGAATGCCGCCTCCGCGTTTTTCGAGATACTTCGCGATAGGGCCCTCACCGCGGAGCGGGTGAACGAGCTCAATACTCGAGGGCGGCAAGGGAAAGAAAGCCGTAGACGTCTTAGCGGCCTCTACCGGCTCCGTGCCCTCATAATCGAGCTGAAAGTCAGTCATGAAACGCTCGATAGCTGCCTCTAAATCAGGAACGGCGATGGCTATGTGGTCCAAACCAGTAATCATTGTATCTTCCTCGTTACGCTATCGCGTCCATCAGAACAGCAGTGCTGGAGGCACGACGCTCGCGAATCTCGCTTTCTGTTAAGACTTCTGGGCGCTCGTTCGGTGTCACTTTAAAAATAGGCTGGCCTTTCTTGATGATGACGCCATCACCTTCCACCAAAACCTCATCAACCACACCATCAAAGGGAGCGTTCACTTTGTTAAACATCTTCATGACCTCAACAATGAACAGTGGGTCACCCACTTTAAAGCTCGACCCAGCTTCCACATAAAGTCGCTCGCCAGGTGCCTCACGGCCGTAGAACATACCGCCGCTGGTGGCGACGATTTCGTCTGCATTTGCTACAGGCGGCGGTGCTAGCGCCTTCGCCATTGCATCCTGATGGTCATCATTCAACAGGCGCTCTGGGATAAATATGCTGAGGTCGGAGTTCACCTCAAGCTCATAAAAACCTGTTTGCTGGGCGAGTGCAGGCAATAGCAAGAGCAACGATAAACCCGCCTGATGCCCTTGGTGAGCACCCTGAATCGCAGCCCATGTGTCCGCATCCATTCCGGTTGGAGCATCGCCTTCAAGCTTCGCAGACAGATCAGCCCACGCATCGACATCCAACTCGTTGATCGCGTCTAAGTAAAATGCATCAGCCGTATCTAGCATCTTCGCGTCGTGTGACCATATTTGCTCTGAAGCGGCCGCACTGCCCTCATTGTCTAGATTGAGGAAATGATAGGTGTCTGTCAGTACGTCAACCGGGTTCTCGGCGAATGCAATTTTTCCGCCGTTCGTTGTAAATGCACCTTTGTTGGCACTCAACCAGCCGGAAAGTGTGTGCGGACAATCTAAGAGCTGCTGCAGTGGCCGCAGGATTAACGTTTTCTTCGCCTCTAAAACAGCACCGGCACTCTTCCCGTAATCCTTGGTATAAGCCTTCCATGCTGCCTCAAGGTCAATTTTCTGGGCCCCTGCGGCAAGCTCACCGACTGCGGTCAGGTACGGGACAATGAACTTTGTTGTTGGTCGCGCATGTACCGTACGGTTCAAAAACCAATGTACCAAGCCGTAATGGAAGTTGAGGTTGGTACTCAGGTCTCGGCCACGCAAGGTCGTGACTCGCAGTATTTCTGCCATCCTCTCGTAAGAGGTTTCTCGTGAATCACCAACGCTCAGGATCAATGCGATATTTGAATCGTAGGCGCCCGCCAAGGTGTATTTCATGAATACATCGGTATCGGGGTTATGGACGCAAATACCCTGATCGTCACGAATTTCACCTTCAACCGCATCTGACCAGTGCTCGATCTGTCCACCCGCGTGTGGTTGCAACGCGTCATTGGTTGCATTCATCCGGGCCTCTAGACTGTCGTTGTTACGCAAAACGCGCTCCGGCTTAGGCAATTTTGGTCCATGTGCTGCGAGCAAGACCATCGCCTCCACCAAGGAGTTCACAACAAAGCTCTGGCTAGCATCTTCCGGATTACTAAACTTCAGCGCGTAGCAGAGCTCAGAAACACGGTGCTCTACCTGAATCCGCGTGTTCATCTCCATGAAGAAGTGGCTGTCCGTATCAACGATACACTCGAAGGTCGAAACCGAATCCAGCCCAACTGCGGCGCCGAATCTCGAGGCTTCCTCTTCCATTGTATCCAGCGTAACGACGTCAGCTTTGAGTACTTCTGCTTCGGTGGTGAGCCCGGCCGCAGCAACCTCTTCCGCCGCTTCAAGTAGTGATTCGCGAGTAACCGACACCTCCAAGAGTTTTTGCTCATGCATTTGCAGCGAACAGTCACGACCCCCTAGGGTCATACACCAGTCGCCGTTACCGATTACCTGGATTTCCTGGTGTCGAGTCGATTCGATGTTGAGTTCGACAAGGACGTTCTTGTTGTCACCCACGCCCGAGGCTTTTACCTCCTGCAAAATCTCTTTGACCAACTCGCCCGTGCGCGCAGCATCGCCACGCTCAACAATGCGCTGGCCTTTACCACCGCCACCACCGATTGCTTTGAGACGTACGCGGTTATTGGGGTACTTATCGTTCATCCCCTCAACCGCTTCTTGCAGCGTTTCGATAAGCTCATCGATTGAGTAGATATCAACACCCGCCTTGTAGGACGCATTTAGAACACGGTCTGCAAGTTCTTCCAGATCGTCAGCAACAAGATCCACATCATGAAAGCCTTGTTCCTTGCAAAATACTGCAAGTGCATCCGCTGTTGGATATTTCTTCAGCAAAGTTAGCGCTGTCGCGTTGTCGACGCCTGGCGTTACCGAGACCCCCGCTTTAAGCGCAGTTCGCTTCGCTTCGTCCTTGAGACCCGCTTGTCGCACAGTACGTGAGCACGGGCCGATGAAGTTGAGACCAGCGTTCTCCATTGAAGCGACCATGGTCTCGTCTTCTGCCATGAAGCCGTAACCAGCGAAGATCGCGTTGTACCCGTTATCGTGGGCAATTTGGATGATCTCTTTAATACGCGCCTCTCGGTCTGCCTTATCGACACCTGAGTAGTCGCTCACCCTGTGCACGCGCGATGGGTCTGTGATTGTCCTGAGCTCCGGAGCGATTGCCCTCGGATACACAATCGAATCCTTCTCTGAGAGCAGAATTCCGTAATTGTTCATGCCCATTTCGTCGAAGACATCCATCGCCTCTTTGCGAATGGGACCACGGCATATAATGAGGGGCTTGATGTGAGTGCAATCAAACTGGCTAATCCAGCTGCTACCGCTGCTGCCAAGACGCCGGTCTTGGTGGATCAGCGGATTATGTAAATAGTGTTCATTTGACACAGGAAAACTCCAACTTAACTCGCTGATTTTTAATGGAATTCACGCTGAACGCCACTCATGGGCTCAGGCTTGTAATGACGTAGGCAGAACATGAGATGCTTGGCGATGACCCCACGTAAATCTTGTGGCATTACAATCTGAGATACCGAGCCGAGACTAAGTGCCTCTTCCGGGTTCATGATTTCGCGTTCATACCGTTTTGCTAAATCCGCCTCCGCTGCTTTAGCCCACTCAGCAACACTTGCTTCTGCTTGCCCCTGCGCGTCGTCCGCCGAGACACCCTGCGATACCAGTTCCGCCTTGGTTGCGGCTACTCGCTCACTAACCGAACTGCGGATTGCTTTGAGTTCGTCCTTGTAGACGTACTCAACGCCTGCTGGTCCCATAACGGCGACCCGAGTCGTTGGCAAGGCCACCACAAAGTCCGCGCCGGTGGGATAGTTGTTGTAGGACGCATAAGCGCCGCCGAAAGCATTTCTGATAAGAATCAAGAAGCGTGGTGTTCGGAGGTCAACAATCGCGTCGAGCATCGCGCGCCCCGCTTGAACAATGCCGCGGTGCTCCTGCTCTCTTCCGGGCAAAAATCCTGTCGTATCCTCGAGAAACATCACTGGAATGTTGTACAAGTTGCAGAAACGAATGAACCGCGCGTTCTTGAGCGCCGCATCAATGTCAATCTGCCCCGATGCGACCGCTGAGTTGTTGGCAACAAAACCCACGACGTGGCCACCTATTCGGCCTAAACACGTAATGGTGTTTTTCGCACGCTCCTCCTGTATTTCGAGGAAGTCGCCATGGTCGCAAAGCTGTTGAATGATGATGGAACTATCAACGGGGGTATTAAATCCAGTCGCTGACTCGAAAGCTGTTTTTAACAAGGTATCAATGTCGCTGGTGCTGCGATCGATGGGATCCGAGCAGTCTTGCACGTCGGGTGCAGCTGCGTTGTTATCGGGCAGGTAGCGCAGTATTTCGCGCACTTTACGAAGGGCCGCAACCTCATCCTCAACGACAAAGTCTGTCACACCCGTCTGGCTGTGGACCCCGGGGCCGCCCAGCTCGTCAGGCGTAATATCCTCGCCCAACACAGATTTAACGACACCCGGGCCTGTCAGACCAAAGAACGTGTCTTTGGGTTGAATAAGGAAACTGCCCTGGCGAGGTAGGTAACTGCCACCACCCGCATTAAAACCGAACATGCACATGATGCTGGGAACAACACCAGAGATTTTGCGAAGCCCTGTAAACGCCTCCGCGTAGCCGTCTAGACCACCGACGCCTGCTGGAATGTACGCGCCAGCGGAGTCATTGAGACCCACCAGAGGAATACCCCGCTCGCCCGCGAGCTCAAACAGCCGCGCCAACTTCTCGCCGTTGGTGGCATCCATCGAGCCCGCTCGTACCGTGAAATCGTGTCCATAAATAGCAACGTCACGTCCATCGATGCGGCCAACAGCTGTCACGAGTGACGCACCGTCAAGGTTGGGGCCCCAGTTCTGATACAAAATCGTGGGTGCTTCATCGACCAAAAACTCGATTCGCTCCCATACCGTCATACGATTTTTGCTGTGCTGACGCTGGATGTTTCGGCTGGTGGCTGCGGCTCGCGGCAGTGCTTGTAATTCAGCGCCTCGAACGACGGCTGCTTGGTAGTCCGTCGACGGTACCTGTTCGCTACCTTGAGTATCAAAAGGGTTCGTGAGCGTGGGCATCACGTTGTTTGTGTGAGTCGTGTCCATTCTTATCCTTGAATGTGAAAAACCGCACGTGGGCGTGTTCGGTCGCTTTAAATTAGCGGCTAGGGTTCATACGCATAACAGCGATATCCGATCTACCTATAATCGCATAAAGCCGTGTGAAAAAACCCCTTCAAATGGTCGTATTTTTATGCCGTACATCGTCTAAATGCGTGGAACTTCCAGTCTTGCGCAGAACTCGTTACGCTCCTCTGGGTCCGCGATAGACATCGCGTGTTTGACAATGTCTTGCGTCAGGTGTGGCGCGAGCTGTTCGATAAAGGCATACATAAAACCTCGTAGGAAAGTCCCACGTCTAAACGCGATGCATGAAAGTAGTGAAGCGAAGTAATTGGGCGATCCAACCCTGATCAGATCATCGTCGCTTTGCTCTTCGTAGGCCATCGTCGAAATAATGCCAACACCCATACCTTTACGCACATAGGTCTTGATGACATCAGCATCGGCTGCAGTCACAACGTAATTAGGCGTAAGCCCACGCGCTTCAAACCCCTCGTCAATGCGGAACCGCCCCGTAAACCCATCGGTGTAGGTAATGAGTGGGTAATGCGCTATTTGCTCTAACGTCGGTGAATCAAGCGCCGCGAGCGGATGCCCGCTAGGGACCACCACGCAGTGCGACCATCGGAAAAACGGCAACGTCACTAATGATGCGTATTGTTGTAGCGCCTCAGTCGCAATGGCGAAGTCCACGCTCCCTTTTGCTGCCATCTCCGCGATTTGCTGGGGGCTGCCCTGTCTCATCTCAAGCGACACCTCGGGGTGCTCAGCCGAGAACCGAGAAATAGAATCTGGCAGCACATATCGTGCCTGTCCGTGCGTGGTTGCCAGCGACATGCTGCCTGACACATTGTCCGAGTGATCTTGCGCAATACGCTTAATTGATTCGGTTTGACGAAGAATCTCACCCGCCATTTCAATAATTGCTTCGCCAGCCGGTGTGATGTGCGTTAGGTGCTTTCCACTTCGAGAGAAGATCTCCACCCCAAGCTCACCCTCTAACAGCCGAATTTGCTTACTGATTCCGGGTTGTGACGTAAATAGACTCTGGGCGGTCGCCGATACATTGAGGTCATGATGCGCGACCTCCCAAATGTATTTGAGTTGTTGAAGCTTCATAATAATCACAAGGCATTAAAACAAGCCCTGAAAGATACTTTGGTTCTAACCAGCTGTACAGGCCAGATCAGGATTCATTGGCAACACCGTGCGGCACATGGCCTGTGGCGACGTGATCTGCGGCCAAGTGGCAGTGTGTCTCCTGATCATCAAAGAACACGTCTGCATCGTAGGCCTTGAGAAACTCTACTTTGGGTAATCCACCCAGGAAAATCGATTCATCCAACCGCACATCCCAAGCGCGCAGCGTACGGATGACACGTTCGTGGGCCGGCGCGGAGCGAGCAGTTACCAGTGCTGTACGGATCAGTGGCGACTCCTCAGGCAACGACTGCTGAAGTACGTGCAGTGCGCTCAAGAAGCTTTTAAACGGCCCACCAGTAAGCGGCTGATTACGTTGTGCACGTTCGCTTTCGGTAAATGCCTTCAGCCCCTCTGTCTTGTAGATTTTTTCCGCTTCATCCGAAAACAAAACAGCATCACCATCGAAAGCGAATCGAATGATTGCATCATCCGAGTCTGTCACCGGTTTTGATACCAATGTCGCGGCTGCAACGTTGTTCTCAAGGGCTTTACGGACATCCCCCGGTTCTGATGACAGAAATAAATGGCAACCAAAAGCCTGTATGTACCGCCAGGGAGATTCCCCGCCACAGAATGCTGCGCGGGTAATTGGGAGCCCGTAATGCTCAATCGAATTGAATATTCTTAAACCTGTATCCGCTGAGTTCCGTGAAAGAAGAACAATCTCCACACCCAATGGGTCTTCGAGCGTCTCGTTCAACCTGAGTAACTTTTTAGCTAACGTAAACGCCTGCCCACGATCTAGGGGCGTGTCCTCGTGCTCGATCTGGTAGGCAGAGTAGGCTTCGAGCCCCTCTTTCTCGTAGACCAAATGTTCCGCATCGAGATTGAACAGTGCTCTCGAGGAGATGGCGATAACGAGCTTTTCCGGTGCAAGCGTTGGCATGGACCTAGTCTAACTCCGTCTGACCCGGCTGTAAGCCTCTCAGTTGGTCACCTCTTTGCCTGTTGGCTTGCGCGCGAAGTACTCGCGCGTCAAGGCGAAGACAACGGGAGACAAGAGCAAGAGACCTACAAGGTTAGGTACCGCCATAAAGGCGTTCAAGGTATCCGCCACTAGCCAAATGAGTCCCAAGTCCGCGCCCGCACCAACAGGTATGGCGAGAACCCACAATACTCGAAACGGCATGATGCCCTTGGTACCAAAAAGATAAACCACACAGCGCTCACCGTAGAACGCCCAACCCATCATCGTCGTTGTAGCAAAGACCACCACACCGATCGTCACGACCCATTCTCCACCCGGCAACACGGCTCCAAAGGCCATAGAGGTCAGACTCGCACCAGAAACACCGGACTCGAGCACCCCAGTCAGTACAATAACCAGCCCTGTCATGGTGCAGACAATGAGGGTGTCGATCATCGTTCCCAACATGGCAACCAGCCCCTGCTCTACCGGCTCGTTTGTTTGCGCAGCAGCATGTGCAATGGGGGCGCTACCTAAACCGGCCTCATTCGAGAAGATCCCTCGGGCAACACCAAAACGGATAGCGGCCCAAACCGTAGCACCGGCAAAGCCTCCAGCTGCGGAGGCACCGTTGAACGCGCTGTCGACAATCGTGGCAAACGCTGCTGGCACCTCAGAAATATTCATCAAAATGACAATCAGACTCATAACGATGTACGAAATCGCCATGGCAGGAACCACGGCTCCTGCGGTATCTGCAATACGCTTGATGCCACCAAGAATGACAGCACCGACCATCAACATCAGAACAACACCCGTTATCCACCAGGGAACGCCTGCGTTGTCCGTAAGTACCTGTGCCACAGAATTTGACTGAACCGTGTTCGCAAGCCCGAATCCAGCTGTAGCACCGAACAAGGCAAAGGCAAAAGCGAGACCAGTTGCAAAACCACCAAACCGCTCGCCCAAGCCGTTACGGATGTAGTACATGGGTCCGCCTGAGTAGCCGCCTTGATCGTCCTGCTCCCGGTAGCGAACCGCGAGCACGCCCTCCGCGTATTTGGTCGCCATACCAAACAGCGCAGTGATCCACATCCAGAACAAGGCACCGGGACCGCCCAAAGTAATAGCGGTTGCAACGCCCGCGATGTTCCCCGTACCAATCGTGGCCGAAAGTGATGTCATGAGTGCTTTGAAAGGAACAATATCACCCTCACCACGCCCGGACACACCGGAAAACAGCAGTGAAACCGCACGAGGCACCTTTCGAAGCGTCATAAAGCCAAGGCCCAGCGTCAAATAAATTCCTGTGCCGAGCAGAAGAATGAGCATGGGAAGCCCCCAAGCCACAGCATTCACGTCACGGATAATAGTCTCAAGCATCGAACTGCCTCTTCGTTATTGTGGTGTGCTGGTCAGTTCAGGCGCGCCCCAGCGCCGCCTCAACTGCCGATGCATGGGGGAAGATACCGAAAACTCCACCTGTGTGCATGAAAATGATATCCGATGAACTGGAGGCAAATACGCCACTCGCCAAATCGGTGATCAAGCCGTAGAAGGCCTTTCCGGTATAAACCGGATCAAGCGTAATACCCTCAAGCCGCGCCAGCTCGGCAAGGGTATTGAAAATCTCCTCGCCGGCTTTTCCGTAACCCGGACCGATATATTTGTCATTCGTTACCGTTTTGATGGGCGCTGACGGAAGCTCTGGCCGGCCTGCACGCAGGTTAGACCAGTCTTCTTGCGCTTTGGCGTTGAAATAGGCCTCATCGTCACAAACCGCATAGCTGATTACATCGGCGTCTAATTCGTGAAGTAACACACCGGCGTTCAGACCCGCTTGTGTGCCACCCGAGCCCGTAGCGTGGACGATCGCAGCTGAGGACAGATCATTCCGCTTCATGTCTTCAGCGAGCTCTTCCACTGCGGCAATGTAACCCCAGATGCCCATAGCATCGCTGCCACCAATCGGAATGGTCAGCGCCTTCTCGCCGCGTGCTGCCCACCGCTTTTCGGCATCAGCCAGATGGACAGTCATCTCATCACCGGTTGTGTTTTTAGCCACATAGGTGATCTCAGCATTGAGCATACGACTCAGTAGATAATTGCCACTGAGCTCCCGTTCATGGCCACGCAGGATCAGCTCGCATTTGAGCCCCAGTTGCGCAGCAACCGCCGCCGTGGCGCGGCAGTGGTTGCTCTGCAATGCGCCAGCCGTCACCAAGACGGTACAACCGGTTTGACGCGCTTCAGCCGCCAAAAACTCGAGTTTTCTGACTTTATTACCGGTAAGCAGCGAACCCGTCAGGTCATCTCGTTTGCACCAGATACGACGCCCCTGCCCCCAGCGCTCGGTTGCACGGGTGAGCAGTTGAAACGGTGACGGGAGAAGCGCTAGCGGCTCTCTGGACGGATACTGAATAATGGTCTTAGGCTCCGAGATTCTTGATGGTGCCCTTCGGCAACGTTGCCGTCACATGCGTTCGCTGAAACTTGAGGTCCACTTTGTCAGAGACATTAACGACCACGTATAGATCGGTCAGATCAACAATCTTGCCCATAAGCCCTGAGCTCATAAGCACTTCGTCTCCCTTGCCCAACGAGCTCACCAGCTCCGCGTGTTCCTTTTGACGCTTTCGCTGCGGTCTGATCGTAGTGAAGTACATAAAGACCAGCAAGCCGATCATCATGATTGGAAGGAACCATTCGCCGCCCGCAGGTGGTGGCGTTCCAGCTTGTGCGTGTGCCTGACTAATAAACATGATTAAACCTCATTTAAATCAATATTTTAGGGTGCTTATCTATAAAGCTTATATGTTGAAATCGATGGTAACCGGCGCGTGATCAGAGAAGCGTTCGTCGCGATAAATCGCAAAGCCCACACCTTTACCCGACAATCCGGGTGTCACAAGCATGTAGTCGAGTCGCCAACCGGTATTGTTGGCCCATGCTTGCCCTCGGTTGGACCACCAGGTGTAAAGGTCTGGCTCTGTTGTCATTTGCCGAAAGACGTCCACCCAACCCTGCTCTTCATAGAGATGGGTAAGCCATTCTCGCTCGTGTGGCATAAAGCCTGAGTTTTTCTGATTGCTGCGCCAGTTCTTGATATCAATATTTTGGTGGCACGTATTCCAGTCCGCGCAAATAATGAACTCGCGGTCTTCCTCCAGAAGCGCCTTCATATGCGGCGTGAACTTCTCCATGAACACATCTTTGCGTGCCTGTGCAGCGTCATTACTCGACCCCGACGGGACATAGAGTGAGATAACACTAAGGCCCTCGAAATCCGCCCTCAAGTACCGACCTTCAGAGTCGACGGGCTCCCACCCGACTTTTGTCTGAATCCCAGAGGGTTCCTGTTTTGCATAAAGCGCCGTACCGCTGTAGCCCTTCTTTTCCGCGTCGTTGTAATAACAGTGAAAGCCTTCGGGTCGGAACGCATCGTCAACTAGCTGATGCTCCTGCGCCTTGGTTTCCTGAATGCATACGACGTCAGCGTTTTGCTTTGCAAGCCATTCAAAGAACCCCTTTCGCTGCGCGGCCCTAATTCCGTTGGTATTGCAGGTAATTACTCTAAACACCGCATCAGTCCTTCTTAATACCCTGAACCATCGTTTGTGCGCCTTTGATGAAGTCTTGAGTCTCTTTCGAGTCCTCGTTGCCATCTCGCAGCAACCGCATATCAACTGGAACCGTGATGCCTTTCTCAGCCGCTGGACGCACTTTGATGGCGTTGTGCCAACGCTGTAAATGCTCGAGGCCGTCAATCTCGATGCCACTCCACCGATGCGAGCGGACCCACGCCCAGTTAGCCATATCGGCGATACTGTAATCGCCTGCCAAATACTCGGTCTTACCCAGCTGCGTATTCAACACCTCGAAAAGACGACGGCCTTCGCTCTGGTAGCGATCGATCGCTGGCTGAATTTTCTCCGGGAAATAGCGGAAAAACACATTGGCCTGTCCCATCATGGGCCCAACACCGCCCATCTGGAACATGAGCCATTGGATAACGCGCGATCGACCGACCACATCACTCGGCAGGAATTGGCCGCTTTTTTCTGCAAGGTGGATCATGATCGCACCCGATTCGAAGATAGATAGGTCGTATTCTCGATCGTAAATCGCCGGAATCCGTCCGTTTGGCGAGTGTGTCAAGAAAGGCTCCTGCTTTTGCTCCCCTGACCTCAGATCAATGGTGCGCACCGCGTAATCGAGGCCCATCTCTTCGAGGGCTATGGATACTTTGTGCCCATTGGGCGTTGGCGATGTGAATAAGTCGATCATAGACCGAGTTCTTGGAGCGTATTCAATACGACTTCGTGGTGATCTTTCGTCTTAAATTTATTGATGATCTGGCAAAGATTACCGTCTTTATCGACGAGGTAGCTGGTTCGCAGAATGCCATCAAACTCTTTACCCATGAACTTCTTGGGCCCCCATGCACCGTAAGCGTCAGCTACCGAGTGATCCTCATCGCTCAAGAGCTGAAAGTTAAGAGCATCGCGCTCAACAAACTTAGCAAGGCGTTTTACGGGATCGGGACTAATGCCAAAAACAACGGTATCGTGCGCAGCCAGTTGCTCCGCAATGTCGCGGAGGCCCTGTGCTTGTACCGTGCATCCCGGCGTCATGGCTTTGGGATAAAAGTAGACCAGCACATTCTTTTTGCCCTTGTAGTCACTGAGAGAGATCTCAGCGCCAGTATGATCTTGAAGTGAGAACGCAGGTGCCGGTGCACCTGTAGTTGGTAAACCCATTTATAAACCCTCGTGTGACTGAATTTTTGTAAAGCGCCTTAACAGTAAGATCTTAGCCTGTGCGGCGATGTTGATATCTGATTGTACTGTTGCGAATGGGAAACTCTTGTGTCTTCCGATCTTCGAAGAACTCTCGCAGCATCTCAATGACAACGGGAAATGCGAGTTCATCCCAGGGAATGTCGTCTTCGGAGTACAAGCGACTCTCAAGGCTCTCTGAGCCGGCACCAAATTTTCCATCGAGCACTTCGCAACGATAAAAGACGTAGACCTGACTGATATGAGGCACATCGAAAATGCGATAGAGGCTCATATCTACCGCGCGTGCCTCAGCCTCTTCCCACATTTCTCTCGCGGCACCCTCCTCGGTCGTCTCACGGTTTTCCATGAAACCCGCAGGCAGTGTCCATTTACCATAGCGAGGCTCAATCGCGCGCTTACAGAGCAGCACCTTGTCGCCGACCGTCGGAATACAGCCGCAAATAATTTTGGGATTAACGTAGAAAATCTCGTGACAGGCGGGGCAAACATCGCGCTCGCGATCCTCACCCTCGGGGATTTTTCGCTCGACCTCGGTGGCGCACTTGGAACAATACTTCATGAAACCAGATCCTTTGTATCCCACCGCTGTCTGCGGTCAATATCTCGTGCAGCCACTGTAACCCATTGCCCATCACCCTCGGAATCTTCTCGCTTCCAAAAAGGTGCGTCTGTTTTGAGTGTGTCCATGACAAACTCACAGGCACTAAAAGCCTCGGCGCGATGATCGGCGCTTGTCGCAACAAAAACGATGGGCTTCTCACTCGAGAGGCTGCCAAAACGGTGGACAATCTGCCACGATTTCAGGTCAAAACGCCGTCTTGCCTCGGCGCCGAGATCGTTTAACACCCGTTCTGCCATTTCCACGTAGCACTCCAGATGTAGTGTCTCGACATCGCCTTGCGCGTTGAAGTCGCGCACAAACCCGGCAAATGTGGTCACAGCACCGTGCGGGTTACTGGCATAAAATGCCGTCGCAAGGTCCCCGGGAGAGATATCTTTGTCAGTGACGGTAACCGACACCTCAGCCCCCGGTCATGGGAGGGAAAAAGGCGACCTCATCACCGTCATTGATCGCCTCCTCCTGAAACACAACGCGCTGATTGACGGCCTGGATGAGGTTCGGGTGAGATAAGGCCTCCACCCAAGCTTCACCGCGTTCGCCAAGCAATGACTTAAGGCCTGTAACTGTCGATATCTCCTCGGCAAAATCGAGTGTCAGTTCCTCGGTTTCTACGGCCTCTCTGATGAGAGAAAAAAACTTCACTTTAACCGTCATGCCGCCACTCTCCTGATTTACCGCCGGTTTTTTCTAGCAAAGACACTTCCTCTATCACCATGCCTCGATCAAGCCCCTTAGCCATATCGTAGATTGTGAGCGCTGCGACTGAGGCCGCGGTCAGCGCCTCCATTTCGATACCCGTTTGACCGCGTACTTTACACGTCACCTCGGTCACGACGCCCGGGAGCCCGTGATCTAACTGCATATCGACAGACACTTTAGTGATCGGTAAGGGGTGGCATAGAGGAATCAAGTCGCTCGTCTTTTTTGCTGCCTGAATCGCCGCAATCCTCGCTGTGGCGAGCGCGTCGCCCTTTTTCAATTCGCTGGACTCAATTGCGGCAAGTGTCGACGCAGCCATACGAATCTTCGACCGCGCAACTGCTACACGCTGTGTGACTTCCTTATCCCCCACATCCACCATGTGGGCCTCGCCACGTTTATCGAGGTGGGTCAATGATTGCTCGTTACTCATTATCTTTTGTATCGCAGAGCTTAAAGCTGGAAGCTTACCGCAACTGTGGCATGCTGTGGCAGGAAAGCGCCTCGATAACGATAAAGATGAGGTGCACAACGTGAAACGGTGGAAGACGTGACCCAAGACTCATCAAGCGCCGCCCCAAACCCCTCGTCCAACCATTCGTCAAACTACAAATGGTTTGTGCTGGGTATTCTGACGCTGGTCTACACCTTCAACTTCATCGACCGTCAGATTCTTGTCATCTTGCAAGAGCCGATAAAAGCCGATCTCGGCCTCAGTGATACACAGCTAGGACTATTAACCGGCTTTAGCTTTGCGGTTGTCTATGTAACCGCAGGGATACCGATTGCCTGGCTCGCTGATCGCAGTAATCGGCGGAATATCGTCGCGGCCTCGCTCGGCATCTTCAGTGTGATGACCACCCTCTCGGGAATGGTCCAAAACTACACGCAGTTGTTGCTCGCACGCCTCGGTGTTGGGCTCGGGGAAGCAGGCGGCTCGCCACCCTCGCACTCGATGCTGAGCGACTATTTCCCCGAGGAGAAACGCGGGACAGCAATTTCAATCTATACCACCGGAATCTACTTCGGGATATTTTTCGGTTACTTCGCGGGTGGGTGGATTGCTGAGACCTTCGGGTGGCGAAATGCCTTTTTCATCGTAGGTATTCCCGGCATTGTCCTCGCATTCCTACTACTGATTTTAGTCAGAGAGCCAAAGCGCACCCTGGCCGCGACAACCAACCAAAATAAGGCAAGCTTCAAAGGCACCATGGCTGTTTTGGCCAAGCGTCCATCGTTCTGGTGGATCGCGCTGGGATGCTCCACTGCGTCTTTTGTGGGGTACGGCAATG
>JAYOAN010000145.1:0-3840 GCA_038104285.1 Halieaceae bacterium | reverse complement strand
CCGACGAAATCTATGCGCATTGGGATGCACGCGAGTCGGGCGCTCAGGCTGAGGCTTCCTGGAACGGCGTCTTGGCGAGCTATAGGAGCGATTACCCCGAGCTTGCGGATGAGTTCGAGCGTCGTATGCGAGGTGAACTTCCCGACGAATTCATGAAAGGCGTTGACGATTTCATTGCGCAGTGTGTTGCGAATGAGTCTGATGTCGCCTCGCGTAAAGCGTCACAGCAGGCGATCGCAGCGCTAGCGCCTACGCTGCCCGAGCTGCTCGGTGGCAGTGCCGACCTGGCGGGCTCTAATCTAACTCTGTGGCCCGAAGCCAAGGGTGCTGACGCCTCCGATGCTGAAGGTAATTACATCTACTATGGTGTCCGTGAGTTTGCCATGGCGGCCATGATGAACGGCATCGCGCTGCACGGCGGATTCATTCCCTTTGGCGGCACCTTCTTGATCTTCATGGAATACGCGCGAAACGCCGTGCGTATGGCGGCGCTTATGCGACAGCGCGCTATCTATGTGTTTACGCATGACTCTGTTGGGTTGGGCGAAGATGGCCCTACCCACCAGCCTGTTGAGCAACTCGCATCTATGCGCTCAACACCGAACCTGGATACGTGGCGACCCTGCG
The DNA here is from genome assembly GCA_038104285.1 of Halieaceae bacterium. Classification (GTDB taxonomy): domain Bacteria; phylum Pseudomonadota; class Gammaproteobacteria; order Pseudomonadales; family Halieaceae; genus Luminiphilus. The sequence continues at coordinate 3,213 of JAYOAN010000145.1, read as the reverse complement.
ACGCTGTTGAGTCTGCCATTGCTTGGAAGCAGGCGATTGTTCGACAAGATGGGCCCTCGGCACTGGTCTTCTCGCGGCAAACCCTCCCGCACCAAGTCGGTGCCGCTGAACGTGTGTCTGATGTCGCACGAGGTGCCTACGTGCTGCGTGAAGAACAAGGCGAGCTGGAGGCCATTGTGATTGCCACTGGCTCTGAAGTTGCACTGGCAATCGATGCCGCTGAGAAGCTATCCGCAGCGGGTCGAGGTGTACGTGTTGTTTCGATGCCCTGTGCAGATGTCTTTGAGCGACAAGACGCAGTGTATCGAGAGGCCGTTTTGCCAAGCCACATTTTAGCGCGCGTAGCGGTTGAAGCGTCTCATATGGACTGGTGGTACAAGTATGTGGGCCTCGATGGACGAGTTGTTGGAATGAGCTCGTTTGGTGAATCAGCGCCCGGCCCTCAGTTGATGAAAGAATTCGGTTTCACGGTCGAGAATGTCGTCGATGCAATTGAGGATGTAATTCTCAGCTAATGACACGCGTTGGCATCAACGGGCTCGGAAGGATCGGGCGCCTTTTGGCGCGCCGAATAACCGAGCGAGAAGACGCGCGCGCTTCCTTGACGTTGGCGGCAGCTAACGAGCTTGCGGATGCCGAAACGGTCGCTCACCTTCTGAAGTATGACTCTACCCACGGGCGCTTTGGCTGTGGTGTTGATGTTAGCGACGGTGAAATCCACATTGCGGGTAAGGCCATTTCGCTGACCCACGAGGCGGCCTTTGGTCATGACGTCTGGGCAAAGCAAAATGTTGAGCTGGTGATCGATTGCACTGGGGAGGAGCTCGACAGGGCCTTGGCCGCTCAGCACTTAGGTGGCTCGGTCGAGCGTGTGCTCTTGTCGCAGCCGGCGAGTGCTGATGTCGACGCGACCATTATATGGGGGCTCAATCAACAGGTCCTTACCTCAGACATGGCTATTGTTTCTGCGGGATCATGCACGAGTAATGCCTTGATGCCCATCTTGTCCATTGTCGATGAGATGCTCGGGATCAACGCCGGTATCATTACGACGATTCACTCTGCGATGAACGATCAGCCGGTGATCGATGCCTATCACCACACCGATTTAAGAAAGACGCGCGCAGCTTTCAACTCGGTGATTCCGGTCGAGACGGGCTTGGCTCAGGGCGTGGAGCGCTTTTTGCCACACCTTGCCGATAAGATTCAGGCGCGCGCGTTGCGCGTGCCAACACTCAATGTGTCCTCGCTCGATGTTGTTCTGGCAGTCGATTGCGATACGACGCCAGAGGACGTCAACGAAATGATTCGTGAGGCGAGTCCCTCTTTCTCTGGTGTTCTTGCTGTTAACGATGAGCCACTCGCTTCTTGTGATTTCCTCGGTATGGACGCCTCCTGCGTTGTCGATGCGACACAAACGCAGGTGAGCGCGGGGCGGCTCGTTAAATTGATGATCTGGTTTGATAACGAGTGGGCATTTGCCAATCGAATGGTAGATATCGCTATCGCAATGTCGGATTTTGGCGACGAAAAGGCATCCGTCTAGCAAACTATTACGAATTGACCTTTACAGCAGTCTGGGAGTTTTTATGCGTTCGATGAATCAGTTATCGCTATCCGAAAAGCGGATTTTGATACGCGAGGATCTGAATGTGCCGATTCGAGATGGCAAGGTCGCTAACGATGCCCGATTGCGCGCTGCGGTTCCCTCGATTAAGGCGGCGGTAGATGCGGGTGGTCGTGTCATCGTCATGTCGCACCTCGGCCGCCCCACCGAGGGCGAATTCGACGCGCAGTACTCCCTAGCGCCTGTGGCGGATGCCCTATCAGAGCTTATGCAAATGCCCGTCTGCCTCCAGTCGGATTGGCCCTCTGGCGCACCTGAGTCGGGTGAAATCTGGCTGCTCGAGAACGTTCGATTTAACGAGGGTGAAAAAAGCAACGCCGATGATCTTGCAAAGCGCTACGCAGCGCTATGCGATGTGTTTGTTATGGATGCTTTTGGCACGGCGCATCGCGCACAGGCATCCACCCACGGTGTGGCGAAATTTGCTGCCGAGGCCTGCGCTGGGCCACTCCTTGCAGGAGAGCTGGATGCGTTGGCGAGAGCGTTAAGTGAACCAGCGACGCCTATGGTTGCTGTGGTCGGCGGATCAAAGGTTTCCACAAAATTGGCTGTGCTCGAGCGACTCTCGGAGATCTGTGACCAGCTCGTTGTCGGTGGTGGTATTGCAAATACCTTCCTCGCTGCGGCGGGCTATCCTGTCGGCAAGTCGCTCTGTGAGATGGACCTAATCCCCACGGCAAAGGCCCTGATGGCCAAGACGCAAATTCCGTTGCCCATTGACGTTGTTGTGGCAAAAGAGTTTTCGGATTCTGCAGAAGCGACCGTCAAGTTGGCCGCTGACGTGGCTGACGACGACATGATTTTAGATATTGGACCCTTATCTCAGACGCGCATGGCTGAGGTGCTGGTGGCGGCAGGAACGATTTTGTGGAACGGCCCCGTGGGGGTCTTCGAGTTTGATGCTTTTTCTGGCGGCACGCGAGCGTTGTCCAATGCAGTTGCCGAAAGCGAGGCTTTCTCGGTTGCAGGGGGTGGTGACACGCTCGCCGCTATCGATCAGTTTGAGATCGCTGACAAGGTGTCGTACATCTCGACCGGTGGTGGCGCCTTTTTAGAGTTTGTTGAAGGTAAAACCTTACCTGCGGTTGCGATATTAGAAGACCAAACGGACAGTTAATTTCGTATTAATTTTGATGAGGATATGAGGAGACGGTTATGGCGCTTATTAGCATGCGACAGCTACTCGATCACGCGGCGGAGCATCAGTACGGCATTCCCGCTTTTAATGTGAATAACCTAGAACAGACGCGCGCCATTATGGAGGCTGCTGATCAGTGCGACTCTCCCGTGATCATGCAGGCAAGTGCCGGCGCCAGGAAGTATGCAGGAGCGCCCTTCCTGAGAGCTTTGATGGAAGCGGCCGCCACGGAGTTTCCTCATATTCCGATCGTTGTTCATCAGGATCACGGCACTTCACCTGCTGTCTGCCAGCGTTCCATTCAGCTGGGTTTTACCTCGGTGATGATGGACGGATCTTTGGGCGCCGACGGCAAAACACCGATGGATTATGACTACAACGCGGGTGTGACGCGACAGGTTGTCGAAATGTCGCACGCCTGCGGCGTGTCAGTTGAAGGTGAGCTGGG
>JAYOAN010000144.1:0-3871 GCA_038104285.1 Halieaceae bacterium | reverse complement strand
TGGGAGTATTGCAGACTAATTGTTTTTGAAGAACAAAATTTGTTTGGTTCTGAGAGAATCCACACCACAAATAAGAAATAGTATCTTAAGGGGGCGCAATGGCACCGCTACACGCAAGGCCGGCCATCATTGCACACAGAGGGGCGTGTGGTTACTTACCGGAGCATACGCTTCAGGGTGTGGAACTCGCTCATCAGCAGGGTGCGCATTTCATAGAGCAAGACGTTGTGCTCACCAAAGACGGTGTTCCTATCGTCCTTCACGATATAACACTTGAGCTCACTACCAATGTTTCGACTCGGTATCCCGAGCGACAACGTAGTGATGGGAAGTTTTACTGCAGTGACTTTATGCTTGAGGAAATCAAGACGCTCACTGCACACGAGCGGACAGACGAAGAGGGAAATCAGGTGTTTCCGGACCGACATTGCGGTCCATTCGATGGTTTCAAGGTCCCATCGCTGGCCGAAGAATTAGCCTTAATAGATAAGTTAAACGCTAATGGAGATCACAAAGCGGGCGTTTATATCGAACTGAAGCAACCCGAATACCACGAGCGTATTGGTGTTGATCTTTTCGCTGCGGTCTTTGATGTTCTCAAACAATTCAACCGTCTAAACGACCCCTTAAATACAGTCATTCAGTGTTTTGACCCTGAGACACTCAAGCGCTTTAGGGCTCACGACGGCTTTTCGAGCACCTTGATTCAACTGGTTTGTGAAGGGATGCCTTCTGATATAAGGGGCGATTTTGATTACATGCAGACCCCCGCGGGGGTCGAAGAAATAGCCACTTATGCGGATGGAATAGGGCCACACGTCCCTTTACTCTTTGACCGCGAAGGCGGGGCCAGCGATATGGTCACGACCGCAAAAAACTTAGGTCTTTTTTTGCACCCCTTCACGCTACGGGCAGATTCACCCAGCCTTGAGGGTGTAAACTTTAGAGAATTACACAAAAAATTATTTATCGACCTCGAGGTTGATGGCGCATTCACAGACTTCTCAGATAAAACACGTGACCTAATACGAGAGTTGGAGATCTAAACACCGTGCCAAAAGACGCTGCCCGCGTGCATCGCAGAACAAAAATCGTCGCCACAGTTGGACCTGGTAGTGATGGGGAGGACATGATCGGTAGGCTGATCGCCGCTGGTGTCGATGTCTTTCGGTTAAATTTTAGTCACGGCTCGGCCGAGCACCATCAACGTGTTGCCAATCGCATTCGAAAGCAAGCCCGGCATCACAACCGATACGTCGGTGTACTAGCCGACCTACAGGGACCCAAGATTCGCATAGCGGGGTTCCGCGACGGTTCTGTCATGCTCACCGCGGGTGACGCATTTGACCTAAGTCTCAGCAAGGGAGCTGATGATGGCGATAGTTCCTGTGTGGGTATCGAGTACAAGGATCTCCCCAAGAGCCTCGTCGTGGACGACATTCTCCTATTAGACGACGGCAAGATGCGCTTACGCGTCGATAGTGTCTCCGAGACCACAGTTAGCTGTACGGTTGTCGTGGGCGGCAAGCTGAGTTCCCGTAAAGGTGTGAACAAACTTGGGGGTGGGATCGCCGCACCAGCCTTAACCGATAAAGATAAAGCCGACATCAAAAGCATGGAGTCTATTCAGCCCGACTTCGTGGCCGTCTCCTTCGTTGCCTCGGTAAGCGATATCGACGAGGCGAGAGATCTTCTTGACGAGGTAAGCGTTAATGCTGCGATAATCGCCAAAATCGAGCGCGCGGAGGTCGTTGCTGAGAGCGCATTACTCGACGACATCATCGACGCCTGCGAGGGTGTCATGGTGGCACGGGGCGATCTTGGGATCGAAGTGGGTGACGCGCAACTCATCGGCATTCAGAAGGACTTGATCTCGCGAACACGGAAGCGTGATCGCATGGTTATCACGGCCACGCAAATGATGGAGTCCATGATTGAAAACTCGATGCCGACGCGTGCTGAGGTGTTTGATGTTGCCAACGCGGTTCTCGATGGAACAGATGCCGTAATGCTCTCAGCGGAAACCGCGGTGGGGTCTTATCCCGTTGAGGTCGTAAGGGCAATGGCGAGCGCCGCAGTAGGCGCGGAGCGACATCCGGTGGCCCGAACGTCGCGGTATCGACAAGACCGAGAGTTCAGAACGCCGCAAGAAACGATTGCCCTATCCGCCATGTATGGCGCTAACCACTTTCCAGGAGTGGCCGGCCTTGCGTCTCATACCGAAACGGGTAGCACGCCTATGCTCATGTCGCGGTTGAGCTCGGGCTTACCCATTTTCGCCTTGAGTCGAAATCCGGAGACACTTCAACGGCTAGCACTTTGCCGAGGCGTTATCCCGCTTTATTTCGATGTGAGTGCCTTCGATAGTCGTGACGTTGAAGCCCGAACGATGGAGTTTCTGAGTGACGCCGGCTTCGTTTCGAAGGGCGACTACATACTGATGACCAACGGGACGCGCGTCGGACAGGCGGGCGGTACTGACGCGATCAAGTTACTTTCTATCGGCTAGCTATCGGGTCACTATGGCTGAGGTTTCTGTTTCTGCCACCTTGCCATCATCGAGTACGTCACATAATGCGTCACACGGCTTCGGAGTCAGAACCGTCATAGACGGTTTAGAAGATAGGTGCCGTGCCTACTCGGTCTGTCACAGCCCACGTAAAGATATCCGAAGGCGCCAGACTCTCCGGTGAAAAGCCCACTAAGCACCCTTAAATCGGTAAATGTTGGCTCAATTGTCACCGCAACGAAATGTTCATTAGACTGGGACGGGCGATAGGCCTATAGTGGTCGCTCGCTGATGTTGCGCTGATGTTGCGCTTGTTGCTCAGCCCATCTCTGCGAACCAGTGCAATAGCGCAAAATAAATTTTTAGTAATAGGTAAAATAGTATGTCTACAGTTACAGGTACCGTTAAGTGGTTCAATGAAACCAAAGGCTTCGGTTTCATTGAGCAGGAAGGCGGACCCGACGTGTTCGTTCACTTCAGCGCGATTTCAGGCGATGGCTTCAAAACTCTCGCTGATGGTCAAAAAGTTGAGTTCACCGTCACAGCTGGCCAAAAAGGACCTCAAGCCGAGAACGTCGTTCCGGTCTAAGTTTTTCTTTCCCGCACAAAAAAAGCCGCCCCAGGGCGGCTTTTTCATGTCTAAAGGGTTACTTACCCAAGTTCTTTGGCGATCTCAGCAAGACGCTTTTCTTCGCTGTTAATGTACTTGATCCACTGCTGAGCAAACGCCTTCGAGCGCTTATCTTTGGCGGCCTCGCGGAACGCTTTGCGCGCAGAGGTAAACTCACCTAGGTTAAAGTACGCCATACCAAGCGCCAAACGAGCCTGATCCGCGCGCTTTACACCGCCACGCTTAAGACCCTTGTTCAGCGCAGTGACCGCCTCTTTGTTCTTATCAACATCGAGATACACACTGCCAAGACGCGCATAGAGCTCGCCTTTTTCCGCCTTTGATGCAGCCCTCTCGAGCATAGGTAAGCTCTTTGTGACTTCTTGCGCCTGACGCCAAGCCACACCCGCCAGTTCGTAATTCTTAGACTCGTCTTCAACGATCTCGTCCTTGAACCCCTTCTCGAGCGTCTTCGCCGCCGGGTAAGGCACTTCGGCGTTGAGATACAGCTGAGACAGCAAAACAAGGTCCTGACTCTTGTCGAGCAAATTTTGCTCGTACGTTGCCTCGAGAATCGCTAACTGACGTGCCTCATCCTTCTGCTCACCATAGAGATGAGAGGCTTGTACCCAGTACTGCTTTTTAGGGTAGTACATGATAAGAATCTCGAGGATTTCGAGCGCTTCAGCGTAGTTGTCACGATCGAAATGGATGAACCGCGCGAGGTTATACCACTGCTCCTTGGGGAGCTT
>JAYOAN010000013.1:6003-20123 GCA_038104285.1 Halieaceae bacterium | reverse complement strand
TCAAGCGGGCGCGACTTTACCACAAGCGACACGACTGAAGACCGTGAAAAAGCCCTTATCTGACTGAATCATTGCCCTCGCAAAAAATACAAACGCCAATCACCGATTGTTCGTCGATGCGTACCATGTGCTTAGCGATTGCGTTTACGCTCCAATCCTCTCAATTACTTAAATTGCACTAAATTTGTGCGCCTAAATATAGAAAGCACTAAAATAGTGCGATAATTTGTAAATCAACGTCGGAAAAATTTTGCTAATCACAACAAAAACAATAACTTAAAAAGAAAAACTTTTGCATCGAGATGTGGCACAGGCTTTGCTACCATGTCCCAGGAAAGTGCAAAAGCCTACAGGTTACGCACACACATACCGATCAGATCGGGTTTTACAGTCCTTAGGAGGCATCCATGTCAGAGCGCACGCTCAATTTGATAAAAGACAACGATATACGTTGGGTAGATCTGCGCTTTACCGATACACGCGGTAAAGAACAGCACGTAAGTATTCCTGCAACCTACGTCGACGAAGACTTCTTCGAAGACGGCAAAATGTTTGACGGTTCTTCGATCGCAGGTTGGAAAGGCATCAATGAGTCAGACATGATCCTCATGCCCGACGACAGTACGTCAGTCATCGACCCCTTCACTGACGATGCAACCGTCATTCTCCGCTGCGACGTTGTTGAGCCTTCAACAATGCAAGGCTATGAGCGCGATCCGCGCAGCGTTGCAAAGCGCGCCGAGGCCTATCTCGCATCAACTGGCTTGGGCGATACAGCGTTCTTCGGTCCAGAGCCCGAGTTCTTCGTTTTCGACGATGTGAAGTACAAAGTGGAAATGCAAGGCGCCAGCTACGAAATCAACTCTGAAGAAGCTGCATGGGCGTCAGGCGAAAGCTTTGACGAAGGCAATACGGGTCACCGGCCTGGTGTAAAAGGCGGATACTTCCCCGTACCACCCGTTGATTCACTGCATGATATCCGTGCCGCAATGTGTTCCGCGATGGAGCAAATGGGTCTAGACGTTGAAGTACATCACCACGAGGTAGGTACCGCAGGCCAGTGCGAGATCGGTGTCCGCTTCAACACGCTTGTTACAAAAGCCGACGAAGTTCAGATCCTCAAGTACTGCGTGCACAACGTGGCTCACGCTTACGGAAAGACTGCGACGTTTATGCCCAAGCCACTCGTTGGCGATAACGGCTCTGGTATGCATGTTCACCAGAGTGTATCAAAAGACGGCGTGAATACCTTTGCAGGTGACGAGTACGCAGGTCTATCAGAGACAGCGCTGTACTACATCGGTGGCATCATCAAGCACGCTCGCGCGATCAACGCTTTCGCTAACGCGTCAACCAACAGCTACAAGCGACTTGTTCCCGGTTTCGAAGCCCCCGTTATGCTCGCTTATTCTGCACGTAACCGCTCAGCGTCTATCCGAATCCCTTACGAGCCCTCGCCAAAAGGCAAGCGTATCGAGGTGCGATTTGGTGACCCAACGGCGAACCCATACCTCTGCTTTGCAGCGATGTTGATGGCAGGTATCGACGGCATTCAGAACAAGATCCACCCAGGCGATGCTGCGGACAAAGATCTGTACGACTTGCCCGCGGAAGAAGCGGCAGAGATCCCAACCGTTGCATCAACACTGGAAATGGCACTTGAGGCTCTCGACGCCGACCGCGACTTCCTGACGGCTGGTGGTGTTTTTACCAACGATATGATCGATGGCTACATTGCGTTGAAGAGCGAGGAAGTGGAGCGTCTCAACATGACGACTCATCCAATCGAATTCGACATGTACTACTCGGTCTAACGAGGCAACAGAAAAAGCCCGCGACAAACTGCGGGCTTTTTTTTGCTCCTAATTTTGAGAAGCTTCGTAGGACTCCTGAAAGCGCACCGACATAGTGCAAAAAGTAGTGCACAAACTCACGTAAGGAGGGTTTCAGTGAACAAATCGATTCGCTTTATCGCAGCCACCGCCCTCGTGCTAGCAGGGTTAGCAAACGCTCAAATTTACAAATCTGTTGATGCCAATGGCGTGGTGACCTTCAGCGATACCCCACCAAAAGACCCAAAAACGAAGGTCGAACACATTAAAACGCCTGCACGAGTTAATGGCATGCAGGCGACGTCCATAACGCGGGCTGAAAAAGAGGCGCGCGAAAACGGCGAAGTGCAGATCGATAGATTAATCAGCATCGTTAGCCCAATGGATAACGCGACGATTCCCATGGGAGCGGGGATTTTTGACGTAGTGGTAGATGCCGCACCTAAGCTGGACGATGGCGAGTCAGTCGAGCTTTACCTTGACGATGAAAAGGTGAGTGAAGGTCAGACAGAATTAACATGGACCCTACGCTATGTCATACGTGGCGCGCACCAATTACAGGCCAAGTGGGTAGCAGAGGACGGCTCGGTACTTGCGACTTCCGAGCCCACCACCGTGTTTGTTTTGAGGCCCTCAATACTATGAGGCTGCCCTTATTTGGTTGCATTGCCTTTTGTTGCATCGCCCGAGTGTCAGTTCAGACACCGCTGTTCTCTGAATTCTTGACGGCTCTGAACGCTCAAGTGACGGGGTACTCACAGTGAACGTCACACCGGGGTTTGACCTCGATTCACTGACAACTTGTGTCGTTCTTATCGACGAATACGGCATTGTCGACACGCTTAACCAGGCCGCTCAAGTCCTCCTTGAAACATCAGCGCTGCGGGCGGTCGGCCTGCCATTTGATGAACTTGCCAGCCCGGCAGGTGAGGCGACAATTCATTGGCATGAAACACTGAAAAGCGTAGCAAGCACTCGCTTACCTGCCGTAAGTCGAGACCTAAAATTAAGTCTAAAGACAGGGCGTGATGTAACGATTGACGTGGTTATCACACCGCTCAACTACGATCGGGACTCGCGCATCCTGCTTGAGATGTCAGCGCTCGATCGTGCACGTGCCATCAGTGAAACTGAAAATCTACGCGAAGCACAAAGCAGGCTACACGACGTTGTAAAAGGCTTGGCTCACGAGGTTAAAAACCCACTTGGTGGCATCCGCGGCGCAGCGCAACTTCTTGCTAGAAAGTTTCCTAGCGACGAGCTCGACGAGTACTCCAGCATCATCATCTCTGAAGTCGACCGCCTTCAGGCACTGGTAGATCGACTCTTGGGGCCAAGAGAGTCGCTCGACAGGCAACCAATGAACATCCATGAGGTTACCGAGCGGGTCCGCCAACTTATCGAGGCCGAAGCTGGGGCGAGTATTAATGTAACGCGGGACTACGACCCGAGTTTGCCTGAGTTCAACGCCGATGCAAGCCAACTTACCCAAGCGGTGCTCAACATCGCGCGCAATGCCTGGGAGGCCTCAACCTCTGGCTGTGCGCTCACGTTGAAAACGCGAAGTAGGCGTCAATACACACTGAATGGCCAGCGTCACAAGCTGGTTTGTTCCCTTGAGATCATAGATGACGGCCCCGGGATTCCGGAGGATCTGATGTCCTCGATCTTTCTTCCGCTGGTGACATCACGCCCCGAGGGAAGTGGCTTAGGTCTCTCGCTCTCACAGATGATTCTGACGCGACATGGCGGCGTCATTCAGGCTAACAGCCAACCTGGAAACACCTGCTTCACACTACTTCTGCCAATGGATAGCGAACAATGACGGATAACAATCAAATTTGGGTGGTAGATGACGATAATTCCATACGCTGGGTGATCGAGAAAGCGCTGAGCGGAGAAAACATCTCATGCAAAACCTTTGAAAACGCCGATGAATTGCTTCGCGCTCTCGAATACGAATCCCCCAAAGCGATCATCAGTGACATCCGCATGCCCGGCATGGACGGCCTCACGCTCCTACGGGAGCTCAAAGCCATTGCACCTGATACCCCCGTGATTATTACTACTGCACACTCGGATTTAGACAGTGCAGTCACATCTTATGAGTCGGGCGCATTTGAGTACCTACCCAAACCCTTCGACATCGATGAGATGCTCGAGGTCGCCTCTAGAGCCTTGGCGTATACCCAAAAAGAAACGATAGGCCTCCCAGAAGACCCGAATAGCAGCAAGGAAATCATTGGCAATGCACCCGCAATGCAAGAAGTGTTTCGGGCGATCGGCCGACTTTCGCAAAGCGCGATTACCGTCCTCATCAGCGGTCAATCTGGATCAGGTAAAGAACTCGTTGCTCGGGCGCTTCATCAACACAGCCCAAGAGCCAAAGCGCCTTTCGTGGCGCTGAATATGGCCGCCATCCCGAAGGACCTGATGGAATCTGAACTCTTCGGCCATGAAAAAGGGTCTTTCACAGGTGCGGCCGGCAGGCGCGAAGGCCGCTTCGAGCAGGCCAATGGCGGCACATTGTTTCTCGATGAAATCGGCGACATGCCCCATGAGACCCAAACAAGGTTGCTTCGAGTACTTGCTGAGGGCGAGTTCTTCCGCGTAGGCGGGGCCGCGGCTATCAAGACAGATGTCAGGGTTATCGCTGCAACCCATCAAGACCTAAGAGGACTTGTCGCCGAGGGTTCATTCCGCGAGGACTTGTATCACCGGCTCAATGTTATTGGCATAAACGTTCCGAGACTCGCCGAGCGCCGAGAAGACATTCCATTATTGCTCAATTACTTTTTAACGAAAGCCGCTTCGGAGCTGGGCGTCCCCACGAAGGAGCTTTCACCTCAGGTCAGAGACTATCTCAGCGCACTGGAGTGGCCCGGGAATGTTCGCCAACTCGAGAACACCTCTCGCTGGCTCACAGTGATGGGCGCAGGCAATACAATTTTGATGAGCGATCTACCACCTGAATTGGTGTCGGAGCACGATCAGGGCAGTCAGCCCGCAGGTTCTTGGGAGAAACAGCTCTCAGATTGGGTTCGGGCGAAATTACTGGCCGGTGAGACCAACGTGCTCAAGCACGCAATGCCTCAGATCGAGTCGATCATGATGAGCGCAGCGCTAGAGCACACGGCGGGTAAAAAAGCGGAGGCGGCTGAGCTTCTCGGCTGGGGACGGAACACCCTGACGCGAAAGCTCAGCCAACTTGCTTAGTGAGTAGCGCCCTCAGCGGGTTGATCACCGCCCTGTGCTGCTTGTTGAGCCATTGCTTGCGCGTAAAGCGCATCAAAGTTGACCGGCGCTAGCATTAATGCAGGGAAGCCGCCTTTGACCACAATGTTGTCAATCGCTTCGCGCGCGTAAGGGAACAGAATATTAGGCGCAACGGTAGCGAGAATCTGCTTAAGCGGCTCAGCCTCGATACCTGATGCAAAGAAAATACCTGCCTGCTGAACCTCGACAAGGAACGCATTTTTCTCTTCAATCTTTGCGGTCACAGTGATCGAAAGGATCACTTCGTGGTTGCCATCATCATCTGCCTTTGAAGAACGGGTGTTCAAATCGACGTTGACGCTTGGCTGCCAGTTTTGACGGAAGATATCAGGAGTCGCTGGTGACTCGAATGAGATATCTTTGGTGTACATGCGCTGCATGTTGAACTGCTGCTGTACCTGATCATCTTGTGCTGCCCCTGCAGCTTGCTCTTCCGCCATTGCGGTGTCTCCTGTCTTCGACGTTTATTACGCTTCTGTTTGAAGCATGGAATCTAATCGTTGTTGTCGCTCGAGGCTATACAATTCGTCGCAACCTCCGACGTGCTGGTCGCCAATCCATATCTGAGGCACGCTCGTCGCGCCTGCCATGGCGGCCATCTTCGCGCGTAATGGCGCATCACCATCAACGGGTATTTCATTGAAAGCAATGTCCTTGCTGATCAACAGCCGCTTCGCCCTGACGCAAAAGGGGCACCATTGAGTTGTGTAGATAGTGACTGGCTTCATTTATTCGTCACGGGCAATCGCTGCTCGTCCCAACTCATCATGCCACCCGCCATTCGCTGTGCTTGAGAAAATCCGTTGGCCCTGAGTTGTTTAACGGCTGCGGCCGCGTTTGTCCCCATGCGACAAACCACAATCACCGGCTTGTCTCTGTAATTCTCTAGCTCGCCCAGACGCCCCTGCAAATTAGCTGAGGGAATATTGACCGCCTCCGAGATATGCGCGCGCTTATAGTCCTTTGCATCTCTGACATCCAGAAAAACGCCACCCTCCCTGTTGGTGAGATTGATGGCTTGCTGTGGACTCAATGCAGGTCCGGCTTTGCGCGACTCGGTGAATAACAACAAGTTCAAGCTCAGTAAGAGCGCAAACACCAATACCCACTGCTCGGAGATAAAGATCAGGAAATGGCTAAACGACACGGGTGTTATCTGACCTCACGGGACAGTGATAAAGGCGCGAGTATACGTGCTTCGCACAGCCCTCTCCAGTGGCACTATCACCGCAAAACCAATGGGTGCTCGGCATCAATCTGGGGTGATCTTTTACCGACATGACTGCTAAAATATTAGCCTCGCTGAGAGGAACCCTTATGCCCCCTATGAGCTCGCTTACTTCACCTACAGTCTTGGTCATTCTCGACGGCTTTGGATATCGAGAGGCAAGCGAGAACAACGCTATTTTTCATGCGGCAACACCCACTTTTGATCGGCTATGGAGGGAGGGCGTATCCACCTTGGTATCCGGCTCAGGGCTAGATGTTGGACTTCCCCAAGGGCAAATGGGTAATTCTGAGGTCGGGCACATGAGCCTGGGATCAGGCCGAATCATCTACCAGAGCATTACGCGCATCGATAAAGCGATTGATGATGGCGACTTCGAAAAAAACGATGCCTACTGCGATGCGATAGATAAGGCGGTCGCCACCAATGGCGCCGTGCACTTATTTGGCCTCCTCTCGCCTGGCGGTGTTCACAGTCACGAGAACCATATTTATGCTGCTGCGCGGCTCGCGCAGAAACGCGGCGCCACTGCTATATATCTCCATGCATTTCTCGACGGAAGAGACACGCCGCCCCGAAGTGCGCAGGCGTCGCTGGAGCGGGCCGAATCAGAGCTGGACGCATTAGGGGTAGGTCGGATAGCGACGGTACAGGGCCGCTATTTTGCGATGGACCGCGATAAGCGTTGGGATCGAATTGCATCAGCTACCAAACTGTTAGTCGATGGTGAGGCAGACTTTAGTTTTGACTCTGCACTCGAAGCGCTCAAGGCTGCTTACGCACGAGATGAGAACGACGAGTTTGTTGCACCATCGTGCATTGGCGGTGCTACGCCCATTGCTGATGGTGACGCAGTCTTATTTATGAATTTTAGGGCAGACCGTGCACGACAGCTTACGCAGGCCCTAACCGATCCGGCGTTCAGCGAATTTGATTGCCGCCAACCTGAGGTGTCTTTCGTTGCGACAACCGAGTACTACGAGGGTCTGAATGCAAGCGTTGCCTTCGCACCGGATGTGGTGGGAGACACCCTCGGCGAGGTCATTGCAAACAACGGAATGAAGCAAGCTCGCATCGCTGAAACCGAAAAATATGCTCACGTGACTTTTTTCTTTAGCGGCGGCCGCGAGACGCTATTTGACGGTGAGGATCGCGTACTGATTCCTTCCCCGAATGTGGCCACTTATGATTTACAACCTGAGATGTCGGCTAAAGAAGTCACTGCTGCGGTCATTAACAGCATTGAAAATCAGTCGCACCAGCTAATTGTCGTGAACTTCGCCAACGGCGACATGGTCGGCCACACCGGCAACTTTGACGCCGCCGTAAAAGCAGTCGAAACCCTCGATAGTTGTATCGCCGAGCTCGAAAAAGCGGTACTGGCTGTCGGCGGCCAGGCGCTGATCACTGCCGATCATGGTAACTGCGAACAAATGCATGACCACGATTCGGAACAACCCCACACGCAACACACAACCGAACCAGTACCCCTGTTCTACATTGGTGACCATCAGAGGCGCTTCAGAAACGCTCCGGGCATTCTGGCCGACATAGCGCCAACCGTCTTGGATATCATGGACCTTCCCAAGCCGCCTGCTATGACAGGCGAGTCGCTGTTTCAAGCTGACTCATAGGGCGCTTTGATAACCCGCATGTCTGTCTACATGCCACTTAATAGCCTGCTCCAAATCTCTTCAGCGATATGTCTAAGCCTACGGCTGCACTGGCCTTTCAGCTTTTGCAAAGTCGTTATCGGACTTTTGTTGAGTACAGGAATCCATATTGCCATCGCGCAAACCTCAGATAGTCAGCCACTATCTCAACCTTCGACGGTAGAAGAAGCTAAAGCGGAGATCGAAAGGGTCAATCAAGCAATTGCGGCGCTTGAAGGCATGGTCATTACGAGATCAAACGAGCGCGCTGAGCTTCAAATCACGCTTCGCGAGACCGACACGACAATTGCTGAAGCTAATCAGTCGATAGATAAAAGCCGTCGAAGTATCGAAGCCTTGAGTCGAACCATCAACAATCTGGAAGCGGAGGCGGTAACCCTGAACCGTGACATTGACGCGCGCCAATCACAATTGGAGAAAGCGCTCGGTACGTTTTCGATTTTGCGTCAAGGCGGCGACTTGAAGATTTTATTCGGCGACAGCAATGCACACGAAACCGAGCGCCATCGAGCCTACTTCGACATCTTAATGAGCGAGCAACTTGCTGAAATAGACGCATTTAAAACGGCTGTAAGCGCGCTGGATGCAAACCAAAAAGCGCAAGAAACGAATCGACTTGATCAAGAGAAAACGAGAGAAAAACTCGAACTGCAGCGAGGCGAACTGCTGGCTCAGCGCGCGAATCAGCGCGATATTATCGCGCAGCTCACAGCCTTGCTTAAGCGCGATGGCCGGCAAATCGAAGCGCTAAAAGAAGACTCAGCGCGCTTGAATACACTGCTCAACGAGCTGAGCCGGCGGCTTTCGGATCTCAATTTGCTGGGCGACTTCGAAGACTTTTCGTCAAAAGCCGGTGAACTAAGGTCACCAATAAAGAGTCTCAGTAAGACCCGCTTTGGGCAGAAGCGAGACCGTGGAGATCTTCGCTGGCAGGGTTGGCTTATGCCCGCCAACCGCGGGACGGCGGTCCGCGCCATACATTTTGGTCGCGTTGTCTACGCAGATTGGCTCAGAGGCCAGGGTTTGCTTACTATCATTGACCATGGCAATGGATGGATGAGCCTCTACGGTCGCAACGAAAGCCTCCTAAAAACCACCGGGGAATGGGTTGCACCGGGTGAGGAAATTGCGAAAGTTGGCTCGAGTGGCGGCGCTACTGATCCCGCGCTTTATTTTGAAATACGCTCGGATGGCGTTCCAGTTGATCCGGCTAAATGGATTCGAGCGAAAAGGTAGATTGAGAATGGTCACAACACCAGAAGAAAAGCGCTTGCGAATGCCTATGTTTTTTAAAGCTCTCACGGTATCGCTCTCAATGTTGGCCGCCGGAACCGTATGGGCTCAGACCACTGATACAGCTGGCTCCGAGTCTGTAACCGAAGCCACGCAGGAAGCCAGTACCGAGCCAACTTTGGATTCAGACCCATCTCTGGAGGCCTATCAAGTCATCACACAACAAGATCAGACTGTCAGCACCTCGTTTGATGAACTTCAACTCTTTGCCGACACCTTTGATGCTATTCGTCGGGGATATGTTGAAGAAGTGACTGACGCCGAGCTTTTTGAGATGGCAGTAAAAGGGATGTTAACCAGTCTCGATCCGCATTCAGCCTATTTAACCGATGACGGTTACAGCAACCTTCAGGAGTCAACCGAGGGTCAATTCACAGGTCTGGGTATTGAGATTGGCTATCGCGGAGGCTTTATTTCCATCGTCACGCCCATCGACGGGTCGCCCGCTGAAGACGCAGGACTTCAAGCGGGAGACGTGATTTTAAAAATTGATGGCACCTCCACGCAGGGCATGTCGACGAATGAGTCGTCGACGTATATGCGCGGTCCAGAGGGCACCACGGTGACGCTAGAAATCGGCCGTGCCGGTGAGAGCCAGCCGTTTGATGTGGTGGTTACTCGCGGCGTCATCGACGTACCCAGCGTCCGGTCACGGGAGATTGACCCTGGTTATTGGCTTATTCGTGTATCCCGTTTTCAACGGGACTCAGGAAAGGAAGTCACGGACGCACTCAATGAGGCTCTGGCACAGGGTCCCGTAAACGGTGTTGTGCTCGACGTAAGAAACAACCCCGGCGGCGTACTAAACGCCAGCGTGGAAATGGCGAGCAACTTTTTGGATGGAGGGCTTGTTGTCTACACCCAGGGGCGACATCCCGACTCAAAGACAGTACTAGAAGCAGAGCCGGGCGAGTTATTGCCAGGCGTTCCGGTTGTGGTGATGGTAAACGGTGGCTCTGCCAGCGCATCAGAGATTATTGCAGGAGCGCTTCAGGACAGAGGAAGAGCCGTCATCATGGGTACACGTAGCTTTGGTAAGGGCTCTGTCCAAACCGTATTGCCTGTCTCCGAAACCAAGGCTCTCAAATTGACGACGTCGCTCTACTACACCCCTAACGGGCGATCGATTCAGGCAGATGGCATTGTGCCCGACGTCGTTGTGGAGCGTGCAAAGCTTACTAACGTCGAACAGGGACGCCGGCTCCGCGAGGCTGATCTGAACCGTAGCCTGAAAAACTCATCGGAAACTCAGGCGTCTGAGACTGAGGAAATGGCGAGCCTGCGAGAAGACGATAACCAACTTTACGAGGCTTTCACCTTGTTAAAAGGCATCAACATCTACAAGAGCATCGATGCGAAGCGCTTGCAAGGGGTGATGCCAAAACAGGGAAAATCAACTGACACAGCTGAGAATAGCGAGCAGCCGGAAAGCTCCGAGTAAGCTCTCGTTCTTGCTGCGGCTCTGGCGACTACCGCCTGACGTGAATGCCGGCTTTTGCTAGGTGCTCTTTGGCCTCACCGACGGTATGAGTGCCAAAATGAAAGATGCTGGCCGCAAGGACAGCATCGGCACCGCCCTCGGCGAAACCATCTACGAGGTGGTTAAGGTTTCCCACTCCGCCTGAAGCAATAACGGGAATATCAACCGCATCTGAAATAGCACGGGTAATGCCGAGGTCGTAGCCGTCCTTAGTGCCGTCTCTATCCATACTGGTGAGCAAAATCTCTCCCGCACCAAATTCAGCCATTTTCTCAGCCCACGCTACAGCTTCGAGCCCCGTCTCCTTCCTGCCTCCATGGGTAAAAAGCTCGTAGCGTCCCGAGCCATCACCGAGATCTTTCACATCCATGGCCACGACGATGCACTGCGAACCAAATCGATCGGCAGCTTCCTTTACAAGCTCGGGATTAAAGATGGCTGCGGTGTTTATGCTGACCTTGTCGGCACCCGCGTTAAGCAAGGTTCGAATATCGCTGACAGCGCGCACCCCACCGCCAACGGTGAGCGGAATAAACACCTCTGACGCTATCTGCTCGACAGTCCGATACGTGGTGTCTCGCTGCTCATGGCTTGCCGTTATATCGAGAAAGGTGATTTCATCGGCGCCAGCCTCGTTGTAGCGACGCGCGATCTCAACAGGGTCACCTGCGTCACGAATGCCGACGAAATTGACGCCCTTAACCACGCGCCCCTGGTCAACATCGAGGCAGGGAATAATTCGCTTCGCGAGTGCCATTAGCCGCGTGTCATCCGATCTGAAAGCGCCTGAGCTTCGGCGACATCAAGCGTACCCTCGTAAATGGCCCGTCCTGTAATCGCACCTACGATGCCGTTGTGTGCGACCTCAGCTAAGCCGCGAATATCGTCGATGTTTGTTACGCCGCCTGAGGCGATGACAGGAAGGCCACCTTCAACCGCGAGATTAACAGTGGCGGCGATATTGACGCCCTGCATCATGCCGTCGCGCTCGATGTCTGTGTAGACAATCGCCTCTACGCCCGCGTCGCGAAAATCACGCGCCAAATCGACCGCCTGAACGGTACTGGTCTCAGCCCAACCGTCCGTGGCAACGAAACCGGCTTTCGCATCAATGCCGACAATGATGTGGCCTGGGAACCGTTCGCAGGCCTCACGCACAAACTCGGGATTCTTTACCGCGGCTGTACCAATGATGACGTAGCTCACGCCAGCGTTTAAATAGCTCTCGATGGTATTGCAGTCCCTAATACCGCCACCTATCTGAACAGGGAGATCGGGCAAGGCTTGAGTGATCGCCTCTACAGCAGCTGCGTTTTTGGGCGTACCGGCAAAGGCGCCATTTAGGTCGACCATGTGAAGTCTGCGAGCGCTCGCCTGAGCCCATTGCTCAGCGATTGCAACGGGATCGTCGGAAAAGACCGTGCTGTCATCCATGTCGCCTTGGCGCAACCGAACGCATTGCCCGTCTTTAAGATCTATTGCTGGAATAACTAACATGACCCATCCCAATCGAGGAAATTTGATAACAGCTTTACGCCGTTGTCGTGGCTTTTTTCGGGATGAAATTGCGTAGCAAAGACATTCCCCTGAGCAACCGCCGCAGCCCCCTCCAAGCCGTACTCAAAGGTGCCTACTACCGAATCACATTGATCCGCGGGCACATAAAAGCTGTGAACAAAATAGAAATACGCGTCGTCCTCAATTCCGTTCCACATTGGATGAGCCGATGTCTGTCTGACGCGATTCCACCCCATGTGAGGCACTTTCAACTTGGTGCCTAAAGCGTCTCGATGATCCTGAGGAAATCGGGTGACAGGGCCTTGCAACCAATCCAGACAGGCAACGCCACCGTTCTCCTCAGAGCGAGTCATCAGCGATTGCATACCAACGCATATGCCGAGTACTGGGGTCCCTGCCTCAATCGCCGTCTTTAATGTTTCATCACAACCCAGCCGCTTGAACTCCCCAATACAATCGCGAATAGCGCCCACGCCGGGAAAAACGACACGATCGGCGTTCAGAATTGCATCTGGCTTATCCGTTACGGAGACACGGTCAGCACCTGCTTTGCGCAGTGCACTTTCAACCGAGTGAAGGTTTCCCATGCCGTAATCGATAACGGCAACTGTTTTTGACATCGACTTACAAAACGCCTTTGGTCGATGGCATTGCCGAGGGGGCACGCTCGTCCGCAGATACCGCCATTCTTAATGCCCGGCCAAAGGCTTTGAACACAGTCTCGGCCTGGTGATGGCTGTTCTCGCCTTTGAGATTGTCGATGTGCAAAGTGAGCTGAGCGTGATTGACCAATCCGTGGAAGAATTCCGAAAACAGGTCTACATCAAAGTCACCCACCGAGGCGCGAGTGAACGGCACGTTGTAGTGCAAGCTTGGACGGCCAGAGAAGTCGATGACAACACGTGACAAAGCCTCGTCGAGCGGCACATACGCATGTCCGTATCGCAAAATGCCACGGCGATCGCCTACTGCCTGCGCGAGAGCTTGCCCTAAGGTGATGCCAATATCCTCAACAGTGTGGTGAGCATCGATATGCAAGTCACCGTTTGCTTTTATGTCTAGGTCGATCATGCCGTGTCGCGCGATCTGATCCAGCATGTGCTCAAGGAAGGGTAAGCCGGTATCAAACTCTGCTTTACCGGTTCCATCGAGGCAGACCGAGACAGTGATCTGGGTCTCCAAGGTGTCACGAGATACCGTTGCTGAACGAGCTGTCGTTTGCGCGTTGTCCATCTGTATTTCCTAAACTTAAGTCGACTGCGCCAGAGAGGCGCTACACTAGGCGGCGAATTGTATAGCAAAGCGCCGGCCAGCTCATCTTATGACCGATCTCCCTCCCTTTTCCGAGCGGCTCCTCGCATGGTTTGACGAGCATGGACGCAAAACCTTGCCCTGGCAGCAAGATCGCACGCCCTATCGCGTATGGGTTTCAGAGATCATGTTGCAGCAGACCCAGGTGGCAACAGTGATTCCTTACTACGAGCGCTTCATGGCGAAGTTCCCCAAAGTAGCGGACCTCGCGCAGGCACCGATTGATGATGTCCTCAGCCTCTGGACTGGACTGGGCTATTACGCGCGCGCACGGAATTTACATAAAACCGCCTGCATCGTAGCTGAAGAGTACGATGGGGAGTTTCCAGACTCGGTCGAGGGTTTGGAATCCCTTCCCGGCATAGGTCGATCAACCGCGGGTGCAATTCTTACTCTAGGACACGGCGGCTGGGCGCCGATCTTGGACGGCAATGTGAAGCGTGTGCTGGCGCGTTACCACGCCATCGAAGGGTGGCCCGGGCGCAGCGATGTGCTCGCAGCGCTTTGGA
>JAYOAN010000013.1:0-5903 GCA_038104285.1 Halieaceae bacterium | reverse complement strand
TACCACGCCATCGAAGGGTGGCCCGGGCGCAGCGATGTGCTCGCAGCGCTTTGGAGGGCCTCTGAAGCGGTGACGCCACGACAGCGAACCGCTGACTACACGCAAGGCATCATGGATCTAGGTGCGACGCTCTGTACCAAATCTAAACCTGAGTGCTTGTTCTGCCCAATGATGGAAGACTGCCAAGCGAGAATCTCGGGTACCCAGGCCGCCTATCCAGGAAAGAAACCAAAGAAAAAGATTCCCACCCGACAGACGTATTTCACTATCTGCGTTGACTCTAAAGGGCAGGTATTACTCGAGAAGCGACCACCGAGTGGAATCTGGGGTGGCCTTTGGTCATTTCCCGAGGCAAGCAGTCTCGATGACCTTCCAGATAACCCCCCAAGTAATTCGCCAGCTAATCCCGCAGATAAGCCAACCTTTAATCCCGCGAGTAAGGAGACTGGCGCTAAGGAAGCGTTAGAAATTACTGATGCCGTCTCGGTCACGTCATGGCTCGATACGCAGGGCTTGGCCGCCATCAAAACGCCGACAACACTCCCCGCTGTCAGTCACACGTTTAGCCATTTTCGGCTCGAAATCACCCCGGTGGTCTGTGTTGTTCAGAACAATGTGTCAAGAATAGCTGACAGCGAAGGTCACGGCTGGTTTACAATAGCGCGCGCTCTGACACTGGGCCTACCGTCGCCCGTGGTCAAAATATTGCAGTCACTTGAAGTATGACTATCGTCCCCTCACTTCGATGAGTGACTGCTGTAAAGAGAAATCTGCCTAAGGAATTCTGTCATGCGAACCGTGCAATGTCGCCGCTACAACGAAGAACTTGAGGGTCTTGATAGGCCACCACTCCCCGGTCCAAAAGGTCAGGCCATTTTCGACTCGGTCTCAAAAAAAGCGTGGGGCGATTGGCAGGCGTTGCAAACAATGCTCATCAACGAGAAGCACCTCAATATGATGGACCCCGAAGCACGCAAATATTTGTCCGAGCAGATGGAGCTTTTTTTAAGCGGCGGCGAGCACGATCACGCGGAAGGTTACGTACCTCCCTCACAGTCCAATTAAACGACCACTCAACGAGAGACATTTAAATGCGCAAAGTTTTGCCCTGGCTCATCACCATCGTCAGCTGCTTTTTGGTAACTGGAGCGCTGGCAGCAGTGAAGTACCAGCAAATTACAGCGGCCATCGCCTTTGGTGCTTCGTTCCCCGAGCCGTATGAAGTCGTCAATGCGCAGCAAGTCAGTACAGCGTCGCATACACCGGTACGCCGTTTGGGCGGCACAGTGCGGAGACCTGAATTTGTTGAAATTAGCCCCGAGGTAGGTGGTCGGATAGTTGCACTTCCGCATCAGTCAGGGGCCATCGTCAAAAAAGGACAACCGCTGCTTGAGCTGTTTTCGGCCGACCTAACCGCGCAACAGGAAGCGCTCAAAGCGGAGCGCGATCTCACCATCACCCAGCTCGGAAGAAGTCGAAAGCTGCAAGCACAGTCTCTGATAGCTCAAGACGATATCGATGTGCAGCAAGCGCGATTAAACGCACTGAATGCGCAAATCCGTACTATCGATGCCCAGCTGACACGATTGACACTGAGAGCGCCCTTCGATGGCCGAATGGGCATCTACACCCATGTTGTAGGCGACATGATTGATAGCGGCGAAGTCATCGCGGATTTTACCGGTCTTGGCACCGAGCGTTGGATTGACTTCAAAGTGCCTCAAGGCTTAGCGCGCTTAAGTATCGGCGATACCGTGAGTATTTTTGACCTAGATAACCGCCTGCTGGGTACTGCAACCATCATCGTTGTGTCCGACACCATCGACGCCAATACGCGCACGTTTGATGTCCGCGCGATCACACGAAGTGATCGTTTGAAGCACGGAGAATTGCTGCAGATTGAAGTAAATAGTGGCGCACCCGCCGTCGTTTATGAACTGCCACCAGCCAGTATCCGCTGGGATACCGAAGGCACTTATATTTTCGAACTGACCGACGCTGAAGCCGGTGCACAGCAACCTTTCCGAGCAGTTCCAACGCGCGTCACTTTGGTTGACGAGAGTGCAACCGTTGCTCTTTTCACTGCAGATTTGGATGAAACAGCGCTATTTGCAACGACAGGTGCGTTCAAGCTCTCCGACGGCGTCCTAGCGCGTCTTTACAATGGGGCGAAGTAGTATGGCCGAGCTCCACGACAAGCCTCGCTGGAATGATATTTTTGTAAAACGCCCCGTCATTGCGATTGTGGTGTCATTGCTCCTTTTACTCGCAGGCATCAGATCTGCCGTCGACATTCCCGTCTTGCAGTTTCCGGTAATTCAAAGCTCGTCGATCCAAATTATTACCCCCTATCCGGGAGCTACCGCCGAGTCGGTCCAGGGCTTTGTTACAGAGCCGATTGAGCGTGTAGCCAACGCGATTCCGGGCGTCGACTACGTCGAGTCCGTTACGACCTCGGGTGAGAGTATTGTTACGGCGTGGATGCAGCTCAACGAAGACAGTACCGATGCACTCGCAGAGTTGTCATCGGGCCTCAGTCAGATTCGCCTTGAACTTCCTGACGGCGCCGAAGATCCGTTCATTGAGGTAAGTCGCGCGGACAGTCCCTACGCCAGTTTTTATGTCGCCGTTACCGTTCCCGAAACTCGCTCTCTGGGTGAGGTAACTGATATTGTCCAGCGCGACATCGTGCCACAACTCTCCTCAATACCATCGGTGCAACGTGTTGAGAACAGCGGCGTAAAGCCGGCAATGCGTATTTGGCTCAACGCCTGGAAAATGGCCGCTCTGGGTGTAACGGCACACGACGTGCGCAATACACTACAAGGAAACAACGTCATCGGCGCCTTGGGCGCGAGCGAGAGCACTACCCAGCGAATCACCTTAAAGACCAACGCCACTGCACGCACAGCGGAAGACTTCCGATCCATGATCATCCGTGCGGAAGATGGCGCGGAAATTCGTCTGGGTGACGTCGCCCGAATCGAGCTTGGCATGGAAGAAATGCAAATGCGCAGTCGTTATGCGCAGGATCTCGTAGTGTTTGTGGGGATCTATACCGAGCCGGGCGCGAGTGAAATCGCCGTTGCCGATGCGCTCTATGATCGTATGGATGATATCAACAGTGTACTGCCAGATGATCTTGAGCTCATCATGGCCTGGGATATTTCGAATTACATGCGCGACGCCTTGCGTGAGATCGTAACTACGTTGGGTGAAACGATTCTGTTGGTAGGCTTCGTTGTCGTAGCGCTTATGGGCTCGTTTCGAACGGCCTTAGTGCCACTGATGACGATTCCGATCTCGCTACTGGGCGCGGTCGCAGCCATGTCCATCATTGGCTTTTCATTCAACCTTTTGACTGTACTCGCCATCGTGCTATCGGTTGGCTTGGTGGTCGATGACGCCATTGTGGTAGTGGAGAACGTCGCTGGGAACTTACGGGCAGGTATGAGTCGCTACCAAGCAGCATTGACCAGTTCCCGGCGACTGCTTGGACCTATCGTTGCTATGACTGCAACCTTGGCTGTGGTTTATGCGCCGATTGGATTCCTATCCGGCCTCTCTGGTGTTTTGTTTCGAGAGTTTGCCTTCGCGCTCGCAGTAGCCGTAATAATTTCGGGGTTCGTGGCAATGACGCTCTCTCCCGTTCTGAGCGCCTGGGTCTGTCCCGATAAGGGCCATGAATCACGAACTACGCGCTGGGTTAACCAGCGTTTTGACGCCACAGCTAACGCCTACTCCTCTGTCGTCGATTTCTCGCTTAAGTGGCGGTATCAGCTGATAGCAGCAGGTATTTTCTTCTCTCTGCTATCGGCACCGCTCTATCTCTTTTCGCTTAAAGAGTTGTCTCCTGTTGAGGATCAAAGCCATCTTGGTCTCGTTTTCGAATCAGCTCCAGAATCATCACTCCAAGAAACCTATGACGGCTTTTATCAAGTGGTTGCTGCATTAGAAGAAAAGCCTGAACCCTCCTACATGTGGCAGGTGGTAACCCCGAGTGGCGGCTATGGTGGACAAGATTTCGTAACACCCGAGCAACGCGATCGCAGAGTCACCGATATGGTTTTTGAGATCTATCAGAGCATCAAAAACTCGCCCATTGTCTCAGCAATTCCGTTCGAGGAAGCCTCATTGCCGTCAGCGGGAAGGTTTGACGTCGAGGTGGTGATCACCTCGTCCGATACCAACAAGAACATGCTCGAAGTCGCGCGCGCTATGGTTGACGAAGCGGAGTCATCGGGCAGTTTTCTATTCGTCGAAACAGACATCAAAATCGATCGCGTCGAAGCCGAGTTCGAAATCGACAAAGAGCGTTTGGCAGATCTGGGTATGAGCCTTGGCGATCTCTCGGCGCAAATGGGTCTGATGGTTTCGCCTGCCTATGTAACACGCTTCGATGAGCGCGGTAGAGCCTATCGCGTTATCCCCATGCTGGAAAACGAACAGCGCAGCTCTCCATCAGCGCTACTCGATATTCCGGTTCGAATTCCGAATGGAGAGTTGGTCCCCTTTGGTTCTCTGGTGACACTCACACGCTCGACCCAGCCTCGCGCTCTTACCCGTTTCCAGCAAAAGGACGGCTTCAAAATCTACGGTGCCATACTCCCGGGAACCACCAAGGACCAAGGCTTGAGTCTTCTCGAGGATATTGCGGAGCGCACGCTACCGGACGGCTATGTTCTTGACTATCTTGGTGAGTCGCGCGAGCTTCGCAGTGAGGGCAACACGATGGCCGGCGTCCTCTTAATTGCAACTGTGCTTGTCTTCCTAGTCCTTGCCGTCCAATTCAATAGCTTTAGAGACCCGCTGATTATCCTCCTTGGATCAATCCCGCTTGCGTTGTTTGCGGCGCTAACCATCACCTTCCTCAACTTCAGCACCATTAATATTTTCTCGCAGGTGGGTCTTGTCACCCTGGTGGGGCTAGTCACCAAAAATGCGATCCTGATTGTCGACTTCGCAAACCAAGAGCGCATTGCTGGCGTCGAAAAGCTAGCGGCGATTAAGAACGGTGCCATAGCACGACTTCGTCCCGTTCTTATGACAACAGGCGCAACCGTACTCGGCCACTTCCCCTTGGTGTTGGTAACGGGCGCAGGCGCGGAGGCACGAAACAGTATTGGTGCCGTCTTGGTCTTTGGCATGCTCATCGGAACACTGTTCACGTTAGTCATTTTGCCCGCGGTTTACGCGGTTCTTGCTTCCAATCGGGACATGACCAAGTACGCAGAGGATGGGGAAGCCGCGACTGACTCGGATAATAAGCCGGTAATAGCTTAGTTTACTTGACGACGTAACATCTCGACGGTTTAATACGCGGCCTTTCCGAAGTACTTTCTTCAGATTTGCCCAGGTAGCTCAGTTGGTAGAGCAGGGGATTGAAAATCCCCGTGTCGGCGGTTCGATTCCGTCCCTGGGCACCATCATCAAAAGCCTCGCATTTGCGGGGTTTTTTGGTGATGGGGTAAAGGGAATGGATGAGAACCTCCGATAGCGGTTCGACAAAATGCGACCTCAAGAGCATTTTGGACGCCCGAGTACAGCGACCGGGCCCCATTGGGGTGAGAGCAGCGAAGGTAACGCTACTCGAATCATTCTTTTCCTCGGCACCACCTCTCTAAGTGCATTTCTAACCCGTTGTGACTCCTGGCATCACCTTTGTTTCCACAGAAATAAATACCCGCTTTTTGACCTCGAATGAAGGACGTAAGGCAGATGACCATCGGGCATATTTGCCATTGCTGCTAGCCCGTTTGCCCTGAAACCTAAGAAATGAAAAGCCAACTCAATCTATTGCCCCTGAAACACACGCAGGAAGTGTGATAAAAAAGGGTGAAAGAGTCGCCTGCTGTTGTCATCACATTATTGCGACGGTTTGTACTGGCAATCGTTTTTCATTT
>JAYOAN010000143.1:0-3980 GCA_038104285.1 Halieaceae bacterium | reverse complement strand
GACGGTTGGTTTGGCGGTGTTTGTGCGGGGCTTGCCGAATACTGGGAAGTGCCCACGTGGGTGACTCGTTTGTCGGCCTTCGCTTTGTTCTTGTTCACCGGTTCAATAATTTTTTGGTTCTACGTCGCCGCGTGGATCTTGATTACCAAGCGCCCCTCGCGTTGGAGTGACGACGTATACGAGGGCGAAGTCGTTCGGGAGTACGACGAGGACCGGCAAACCTATCGTAAGCGAGCTGCTTTTCGTTATTCAGAGGCGCCGGGGACGCGTATGAACAAGGCGCGCGACCGAGTGAGAGACGCCGAGCGACGAATTACCGCGATGGAGCGATATGTGACCTCGAGTCGTTATGACCTCGACGGTGAATTCTCCAAGCTTTAACGTACCGCGGGCGCTAACAGGTGCTTACCTGGGTAGCGCCCTTCGACTTGCTCGCCATGGGTAACAACAGGCCGACCGCCAACAAGAACGTGATGAATGCCCAGTGAGGTTTTGTAGGGATCTCCGTATTCAGCCCGTGGCGCAATCTCATCAGCATCGAAGATAACAATATCGGCATCAGCGCCGACTTGAATCCGACCCTTTCGTGAAAAATCGTCAGACGCTAACGCCAACCATTGGGCTGGCAGTAGCGTGATGCGTCGCAGCCCCTCGATGAGTGACATGACCGCGAGCTCGCGCACATAACGGCCGAGGAAATGGGCGTAGGTGCCGGCAATATTAGGGTTTGTTTTGACTTCGATATCAAAGGCGGGGAGGGCGTCGGTCGACACCATCATTCCGGGCCATGCTAGGGCTTTCAGCAACCATTCCTCTTTAACGTAATGGTGATTGATCGAACTCGTTGGGTAATCACGCTGGTAGCGCAGGAAGCGCTCCTCATCCAGCCATTCTCCCGTGGGGACCCATTGCACGTCCTCATAATCGATATCGAATATGGCTCGCCAGTCACGATTCACAAACACATCTGCGGCGATAGACGTTCCACCAGCAAGATAGGACAGGGTTTCTGTGGTGATTTGGGCGCCGCGCGCATTGGCAGCATCGATTTTTGCCAACCATTCATCGATACCACCCATGGCCGAGTGGGTGATATGACAAATCATCGTCGCCACACCATGTGCTTCGGCTAGCGCAATCACCTCGTCAAGACCGGTCGGATCCCCCGGCATACCTCGGCGAACATGAACATAGACAGGCTTGTCGTACTCTGCCGCAGTCGCAAAAATCATACTTAGCTCACTCTCGCTGACAGCCTCAGTCATATAATCCAAGAGCACTCCTATACCCAAACCACCTAACTCGAGACCGTTACGTAGGTGCTTGCGCATCTCTTCTACTTGAGCCGGGGTTGCCTGTTTGCGCCACATGTCGCCACCTAGGGTGATAAAGCCTGTCTCATCGAAAAAGTAGCTTTGAGACGAGCCTTCCATGACTAATCCGCGGATGGCGAAGTGCCCGACCGATGATCCGTAGTGCAATTGCGCGCCACCGCGATACTGGTAGCCGTAACTCGTAGGAGGGTAGGCGCCAGCCTCGAGGTCAAGCTGCGTTGTGATGCCGTCCAAAACGCTTAAGTGCTCGCCGAGCCGGGTCGGCGTATGCGAATGAATATCGATAAAGCCCGGTGCTACGACAAGCCCATTCGCATCGATGGCGCGCTTTCCTGTAATGGCATCGTCGGTTATCCGGGCAATTTGACCGTTAAGAATGCCTACATTGGCAATGCGATCTGTGAGCGTCTCCGGATCCATGACCCGACCGCCAATAATGACCGTATCGTACAGCTCAGAAGAGTGGGTTTTAGCGTGTGCGAGCGAGGAAAAAAGCAGCCCGCAAAGTATAATAGTCGCAACTAACGTATCGAATAGTTTGCGCATGATGCCTGTCATTATGTGTCTCTCGTTGGATGGCTTTGGGTCTACTTGCCGGTAGATCATCGTTTTTTATTGTTTGACTGAGTCGATGATAGTGACTCACCAACTGTGTATCTTGGAGTCGTTGTTTGCAAACCCTTTCATTACATTCGAATTCCGCGGATTCGTCGGAACACCTAGTCTTCCTGCATGCTAATGGATTTCCCCCCGGTACTTACGCTTCTTTTCTGGATGCGATGACGTCGTTTGGTCGTATCAGCACCATTGAGCATCGGCCTTTGTGGCAGGAAAAAGCGCCGAGGTTTCTTAGCTGGGAGGTTTACGCAGAGGATGCGATTAAGACGCTACGTAGCGAGGCACGCGAGCCTGTCTGGTTGGTTGGGCATTCCATGGGGGGGGCAATTAGCCTGCTCATAGCCTACAAAGCACCGGAACTCGTTAAAGGTGTGGTCGCTCTCGACCCCGTAACGATTAACTCACCGTTCCTGGCCTGGTCGCGCTTGGCGTTTCGGCTGTGGCCAAACAAGCCCAAGATGATTCGGGGTGCCTTGGGACGCCCACACCACTTTGAGAGCTATCAAACCGCATTCGAGTTCTACCGAGGTAAACGCGCGTTTTCTGCAATCGCCGATAAAGAGTTGCTGGACTACGTCATTGCTGCGCATGCGCCTTCCGATCAAGGCGTCACGCTTCGATTCTCAGGCGAGTGGGAAGCCTGTGTTTACCGCTCACCCCCAAGCCTTTGGTCAAAGTTGCGTAATTTGAAGCTGCCTATCCACATCTTGGGTGGAAAGTCATCGTACGTCATCACGCCAGCGGTTGCGGAGCGTCTTCAGGGTTACCCGAATCTTAAGTTGGAAATGATGGACGCAGGGCATTTACTGCCGATGGAAAAGCCGCTCGAAACTGCCGCTTTCGTCACGCGCGTCATCGAAATGTCATGACAAATAGATCAATGCGTCATATTTCTTTCGTAAACTGATGGGATGCGGCGGCGGATTAAAGTGAATTGAGCACTACCATAAGTAACCCTATAGACGGGCGATTAGCTGATCTTGATGAGAGATTATTCATGCCGCGCGAGCTTAGCTGGCTTTCGTTTAACGCTCGGGTACTACAAGAAGCAGAGAACGAAACGGTCCCCGTTATCCAGCGGCTTCGCTATCTCGGCATCTTCTCAAGCAACCTTGATGAGTTTTTCAGGGTGCGCGTAGCGGAGATTCGTCGACTGATCGTTGTCTCAACAGGAGGTAAACGTCAGCGCGCAAAAGACCTGCTAGAAACAATCCAGCAGCGCATCGGTGAGTTGCAGCGTGAGTTTGACCGTATTCAGGTGGGTGTGATGGCTGAGCTGCGGCGACGTCACATTTACATCATCGATGAAAAAGACCTGACCAAAAAGCAACTCGCATTCGTTGAGCGTTATTTCGCGTCGGAGGTACTGCCTACACTTGAGCCGATATTACTCAGTGATGAGTTGGCCATCCCCGCACTGGCCGATGAATCGCTCTATCTCGCGGTTGATATGAAGACCGATCAAGGCGTTCAGTACGCGGTAATGGAAGTGCCTTCTGATGTGCTTGGCCGTTTCGTCGCCATCCCCAGGGGCAGAGACGCAAAGGGTAAGGTTTATATTCTGCTCGACGACATTATCCGTGCTTGTTTGCCACGTGTATTTCGGGGTGTCTTTGATATTCAGTCCGCTGATGCCTACTGCTTTAAGTTTTCGCGCGACGCAGAAATTGAAATAGAAGCGTCCATCAACGAAAGCCTTATTGAGAAAATGGCTTCGAGTTTGAAGCAGCGCCGAAAAGCCGATGCAGTGCGCTTCGTTTATGACCATGCGATGCCAGAACCTTTGCTCGAGCATCTGCGCAAGCGCTTGGGTTTTGGGCGTTACGACAGCCTGATTCCCGGTGGTCGGTACCATAATTCTAAGGATTACATCAGCTTTCCCAATGAGGGGCCCAAATACCTCGAGTTCAAGCCGTACACGCCGGTCCGTATACCCGAGCTCGACGCGAGTAGTAATATTTTCAACGAACTGCGACAGCGGGATTACCTCCTTTACTACCCCTATCACCCATTCGATTAT
The DNA here is from genome assembly GCA_038104285.1 of Halieaceae bacterium. Classification (GTDB taxonomy): domain Bacteria; phylum Pseudomonadota; class Gammaproteobacteria; order Pseudomonadales; family Halieaceae; genus Luminiphilus. Next base: position 8 of record JAYOAN010000143.1, on the reverse strand, counting down.
GTCGTGGA
>JAYOAN010000142.1:0-4028 GCA_038104285.1 Halieaceae bacterium | reverse complement strand
GCGGGCGAGGTCCTCGCAATAACGCTGGGCACCTGCATCTCCCTGAAGAACCGGGGTTAGGTGTTGAGCCTAACGAAGATCAACTGGGCCACCCCGTGGCGGTATATCAATGAAAATTACAGGCATTTCAATTTGGCACGTCGATCTGACGAGCCATAAAACCTATTACATGTCGGACGGCAAAACCTGCGATACGGTCGAGAGCGTCGTTGTTCGACTCGATACCGATGCGGGCATTGCAGGCTGGGGTGAGCACTGCGTCATCCCGCACTACTTACCGTCCTTCTCGCGCGGTATCGCGCCGGCAATCACGGAAATGGCCCCCGAGATATTGGGCCACAATCCGATGGGTGCCCCAGCCTTCATGCATCGGCTCGATAAATGGTTGATTGGCCATGACGCAGCGAAGTCAGCCGTCGACATGGCGCTTTGGGACATCAACGCCAAGGTGGCGGAGCAACCGCTTTACAACTTGCTCGGCGGAAGATTTGCCGATGCTATCCCCACCTATCACTCGATCACCTGCATCGAGCCCGAGGAAATGGTCGAGATTGCGAAAGAGGCTTATGCCTCGGGGATTCGTCAGTTCCAATGCAAATTGGGTGCTGACAATCAGTGGGAAAAAGACGTTGCTCGGCTCCGCAAGGTGCGAGAGGCCGTGGGCCACGGTCCGCTGGTCTACGGTGACTGGAACTGCGGCTCGAACAAGCTCGATGCGATTCGTGTCGGGAGGGCGGTTGCCGATCTCGACATCATGTTAGAGCAGCCCTGCGCAACACTTGAGGAGTGCGCGTCGGTCAAGAGCGCAACCTCGCTTCCGATGAAAATTGACGAGAATGCCAAGACCCCCGGTGATTTGATGCGCGCCAATGAGCTCGACTGTCTCGATGCCGTGGCTTTGAAGATCTCCAAATTTGGGGGGCTTTCTGCGGCTGTGCGCGCCCGTGATCTGTGCTGCTACCTGGGTGTAAGGATGTGCGTTGAAGACACCTGGGGTTCCGATATTGTGACGGCCGCATCGCTTCATTTAGCGGCGTCGACACCTCCCGAGCGCATCATGAACGTCTGCGATCTTTCCGGTTACGTTGGGCCAAGACTTGACCCCAACAGCCCGACTCGAAAAGACGGCTGCATAGGACCTAATGACAAACCCGGTCTGGGCGTTGAGCCTGACCTCGATACGCTAGGAGCCCCTGATGTCGTCCTGGACTGAGCGCGCAAAAGCCGTCTTGCCCGGCGGAGGATTTGGCAACTTTGATGCATCACTTGTCATTGAACGAGGCCAAGGTTCGCGGGTCTGGGATGTCGATGGTAATGAGTATCTCGATTACCTGATCGGCTCCGGTCCCATGCTCTTGGGTCACAATCATCCCGAGGTGGTTGAGGCAGTGGCGGAGCAGCTTTCGGAGGGTTTCAGCTTTTTCGCATCAAACCCAAAAGGTATCGAGCTGGCTGAGGTGATCTGCGAGGCCGTGCCCTGCGCCGAGCAACTGCGCTATGTATCGACGGGTGGCGAGGCAGATATGTTCGCCATTCGTCTTGCGCGTGCGTTTACTGGTCGTAGTCTCATCGTGAAGTTCGAGGGCGCCTATCACGGTATGAGCGACGAGGGACAGATGAGTCTGAGTCCCTCGAAGCTTATCGACTTCCCGCAGCCCGAACCTGATTCAGCCGGTATTCTCCAAGCAGTTCAGGATCAGACTTTGGTGATCCCCTGGAATAGTCCCGAGCACCTCAAAGCGGTTTTCGACCAACATGGTGCTCATATTGCGGCGATCATCGCTGAGCCTTTGCAGCGCATCATTCCCGCGCAAACGGGTTTTCTTCAGTCATTGCGCGATGTCTGTGACCAACACGAATCACTCTTAATTTTCGATGAAGTGGTCACTGGTTTCCGGTTTGCTTGGGGTGGTGCTCAAAGCCTCTATGGCGTCATACCTGACCTCTGCACGCTGGGAAAAACTATTGGGGGTGGCATGCCACTTGCAGCCGTTGCTGGACGCAAAGATGTCATGTCGCTCTTTGATAAGTCAGTCGCGGGTGACCAGTGGCTCATGCAAGTCGGTACGCTGTCGGGTAATCCTATCGCTGCGGTAGCCGGTTTGAAGACGCTCGAGATCTTGAAGCGTCCGGGGCAATTCGAGCGGTTGCGAGATCTCGGAGATCGGATACAGAGCATGTTGGTGAATGCGCTGAGCGAGCGAGGGATCGCCCACCAAATCGTCGGCAACTCGGTGTTGTTCGATGTCATGTTCCGCGAGGAGCCGATCGCAGACTACCGTGACTTGGGTCAGGCTGATAAAGCCAAACAGGCGACGTTTAACAAATCGCTACGTGCGAGCGGCATCTTGAAATCGCCGGCAAAGATTTATCCGCATTTGGCGCTCACTGAAGCCGATATGGCTTTGACTCAAGAAGCGATCGAGACAGCGGCTCAGGTGCTTATTTCATAGGCCTTACCAGCTACTTTTTTAAATGTGCTAGCGGGAGTCATGTCTTTTGTCGCATTTTTGTCGCATTTTTGTCGCGAAGTCGTGAGCTTGTCACAAAAGTCCGCTAGTCTTGCCGCCTGACTATCTTTACTCCGTTCTGGCGCCTAAAGACATAGAGGAAAACATGATAAATCCCATTAGCGACATTATCCGGCGGAAGGGTTGGTGTGTTGCGGACGGAGCGACGGGCTCTAATTTTTTTGGTCGTGGGCTGGAGGCTGGCTACCCCCCCGAGCTCTGGTGTGTCGAGCGACCCGATGAAGTGCTTTGGCTTCACAGAGCGTTTTTAAAGGCTGGTGCAGACCTCATTCTGACCAATAGTTTTGGTGCTAACGCGCCGCGTCTGAAACTCCACAAAAGCGAGCACCGGGTTCACGAAATCAACAAGGCGGCAGCTCAACTGGCGTGCCAGGCAGTGTCAGAGCACACGGATGCCGACGGAAACGAAGCGGTTGTTGCGGGCGCTATGGGGCCTACGGGAGAGCTGTTCGCGCCTATGGGTGAGCTTACCCATGCGTCGACCGTTGCTTTCTTTGCCGAGCAAGCAGAGGCGCTTGCGGAGGGCGGGGTTGATGCGCTTTGGATTGAAACGATGTCGTCCACTGAGGAAGTTGCCGCTGCTGCGGAAGCTGCGAAGAAGACGGGATTACCCGTTGCCGCAACGCTGACCTTCGATACGGCGCGCCGCTCGATGATGGGCGTAACCCCGACTGAATATGCAGCGTTTGCCAAAGAAATTGGCTTAGACCTGATTGGTTCCAACTGTGGTATCGGTCCTGCCGAACTCATGGACTCCACCGCTGAATTGCTGAGTGCGGACTCTGGCTTACCCGTTATCGCAAAGGGTAACTGCGGCATTCCTCAGTATGTCGACGGTGAAATTCATTTCCACGGCAGCCCTGAGCTCATGGCGCACTACGCACTGCACGCGCGGGACGCAGGTGCAACGGTTATTGGCGGATGTTGTGGCACCACGCCGGAGCATTTGGCGGCGATGGTTGAGGCACTGAATTCAACTCCCCCGAGAGCGTTCGATGCTGAAGCTATGGCGGAGCAGCTGGGTAAGCCTTGGCCAGATCTGTCGAGCCGCGGCGGTGAAGGCGGTGGGCGTCGGTCTCGACGACGCCAAGGTTGAGCTGAGGTTAGCACTCAGATTGCTTCAAAGCGGTTTTCTTCGCGGTTTTTTCGGACTCGACTGGCTTCGAAAACCTGACCGCTCATAGCAATGTAAACGCCCGGTTTAGCGGTTTGCACGGTAGCCACAGCCATGCCGACGTTAAACACGGCGTCGGTTGTTCTAAAGCGCGCGGGTGTTAAGGCGCCTGTGAGCACAATGGTCTTGCCGGGAATACCCTCGAGCGCCTTCGCCGTCTCAGGCATGGTGTCGGTACCGTGGGTGATGACGAAGTGCGTGTTTAAGTCTTTCTCAATATGGGATCGAATGCTCGCGCGATCTGCTTCGGTCATTTCGATGCTGTCTTTTTTCATCAAGGCAACGACGTCGTAGTCAAAGTCCACCAAGGCGTCGGTCAAGAT
>JAYOAN010000141.1:2582-4031 GCA_038104285.1 Halieaceae bacterium | reverse complement strand
ACGAGGTTTCCCGAGGCACGGAGTCCTTTGACAGTCAGCCAATACCCACCGCAACTCGAGAGTTCGTAATCGCCGATTCGCCCAAAGCTAACATTAGGCGTAGAGGGATTGAATCCATCGTCGGGGATTTCGGTGATTTTCTTTAGCGCGAGAATGTAGCGCTCGCCCGCTTCAAATTCACTGACCTCGGGGCGACAGTATTCCCCCGTTTTTAACCAGACGCGCGGAGTCTCGATCCAATCTGGACCTGAGAGTGTCACATCGACTGAGATGTCTAGGGCGTTGCCTCTCGGGGGGCTAGCACTTCCCAACACGACCAAGTCCGCATTCGCGGCTACGTCGGTGAAGCTGCCTTCCCACAGGCACTCGCAGGCTTGGCTATAGACGGGAAGCAAACTGCTAATGAATAGCGCGAACGCGACGCCCGGGGATCTGGAAAAATCCAAGTTGTTATTCGCGTCCGAGCCAATCATTTCTCGCCAAGCAATCATTTCCCAGCAAGTAAGCGTGCTGCGTCGATGGCAAAGTAGGTCAAGATGCCGTCAGCGCCGGCGCGTTTGAATGAAAGCAGGCTCTCTAGAATGACGGCGTCACGCGATAACCAGCCTTTCTCAAACGCTGCCTGATGCATCGCATACTCGCCGGACACTTGGTAGGCAAAGGTAGGCACCTGCAGTTCGGATTTCACGCGCCGAACAATATCGAGATAGGGCATGCCGGGCTTGATCATGACCATATCCGCGCCTTCACCCAAGTCGAGCGCAACCTCATGGATCGCTTCGTCGCTGTTAGCGGGATCCATTTGGTAGGTCTTCTTGTCTCCGCCTTTCAGATTGCCAGCCGAGCCGACTGCATCCCGGAAGGGTCCGTAGTAGACCGACGCGTATTTTGCGGCATAGGACAGAATCAACGTGTTGACGTGCCCACCCGCCTCGAGCGCTTCTCTGATCGCACCGATGCGGCCGTCCATCATGTCAGACGGAGCAACGACATCAGCGCCGGCTTCTGCGTGGCTCACCGCCTGCTTAACCAAGGCTTCCTTGGTGATGTCATTCAGCACATAACCGTTGTCATCAATAATGCCGTCCTGACCGTGCGTGGTGTAAGGGTCTAGGGCAACATCTGTGATCACCCCAAGCTCTGGCAATGCGGCTTTTAGTGCTTTAACTGTGCGCTGAACCAGCCCGTCGGGTGAATAGGCTTCAGCCGCATCCAACGATTTCTTGGCTTCTCCCACGACGGGGAATAGGGCGATGGCTGGAATGCCGAGTTCGAAGGCTTCTCGTGCTCGCTCAGTGAGTAGATCGATGCTCAAACGTTCGACGCCTGGCATGGAAGGCACAGCTTCTCTTTGCCCCTTACCCTCGAGTACGAACATGGGGTAAATGAAGTCGCTTGCTGACAAGGCGTTTTCTGCGGTCAGGGCGCGCGCAAACGAAGTAGCGCGCA
>JAYOAN010000141.1:0-2482 GCA_038104285.1 Halieaceae bacterium | reverse complement strand
GTTACTTTCTTGTCTTCCGTAAAGAAGAAGCCAAACATGCTGCCGAGGTGGTTTGTTGTAAACGGTATACCTGACTCGTCGGCAACTGCTTGCATGCCTTCACACAACTCAGTGGTATGGCGGAATAAGTCGTCGTAGAAGCCTGGCTCCGAGATGATATCCAGCGTCGCCAGTCCAGACGCCATCGCTACCGGATTGCCGGACAATGTGCCTGCCTGGTACACCGGTCCAAGCGGCGAGATGTGCGCCATGATCTCTTTCTTGCCACCAAACGCGCCGACAGGCATGCCGCCGCCGATCACTTTACCCAAGCAGGTAAGGTCAGGGTCGATCCCAAGATGCCCTTGAGCACAGTGCGTTCCGAAGCGGAAGCCGGTCATGACCTCGTCGAAAATAAGAATCGCGCCATGCGCCGTACAGAGCTCTCGCATACCCTCTAAATAACCGGACTCGGGCAAGATGCAGTTCATGTTGCCGGTGACGGGTTCGGTGATGACGCAGGCAATTTCATTGCCAAGCTCATCAAATGCGGCTTTTAAGGCATCCAGGTCGTTAAAGGGGAGCGTCACGGTATGCTGAGCTAGCACATCGGGCACACCAGGGGAGCTTGGGACGCCAAACGTCAGCGCGCCAGACCCGGCCTTAATCAAAAGCGAGTCAGAGTGGCCGTGGTAACAGCCTTCAAACTTAATAATCTTGTCCCGGCCCGTTGCACCTCGAGCTAGTCGGATAGCACTCATTGTGGCTTCCGTGCCCGAGCTCGTCATTCGCACTTGCTCAAGGCTGGGTACAAGATTGCAAAGGCGTTCGGCAAGTTCGATTTCAATCTCGGTCGGACAGCCAAAGCTGAGCCCGTCCTGCGCCGTTTTTACCACGGCATCCCGAACACGCTGATGGTTGTGGCCCATAATCATGGGGCCCCACGACAAGACGTAATCGATATATTTATTGCCATCGGCGTCGAAAATGTAGGCGCCGTCAGATCGCTCCATGAAGCGTGGCGTTCCGCCCACCGCTTTGAATGCTCTTACTGGCGAGTTAACGCCGCCCGGAATGTGAGTTTGTGCACGCTCAAATAGCGCTTCTGACTTGGTCATTGACCATCTTCCCCCGACTTGGTGTCGTTTTCTTATATTGGTTTTGGTTGCTTAATTTTCAACCCACTTTTCAACCCGGCCTGATGTAGACCAGCAGCACGATGGCAAACAGAAAAAGCACGGGTACTTCGTTGAAAAAACGATAAAAAACGTGGCTCTTGCTGTTGTCTCCACCATTGATCCGCTTAACGTAGCGCCCGCATTGGACGTGATAGATCAGTAAGCAGACAACGCCAGCAAGCTTCAATTGCATCCAAAGGCTGCTTAGATAGTAATCAAGGGCGTAACTGAGCCGCCACAGACCCAAGGCGATCGCGAGCATCATAAGGGGGGTCACAAAGTTATAGAGCTTGCGAGCCATCATGGCGAGCGTGGTCTTTGTCGTGTTGTCCTCTGCCTGCGCGTAGTAGACGAAAATTCGTGGGAGGTAAAAAAGTCCCGCGAACCAGGTCACCACAAACACCACATGCAGCCCTTGAATCCAAAGCATTGGTAACTCCGTGCTGGTTTCGAATCGAACAGCAAGTAAACTACGCGCACAATATCAGATCTTAGGCCTGAAATGATTAAAGTTGGCATTGTAGGAGCGACTGGCTACGCCGGCGTCGAGCTCATTCGATTGCTCTTGGCGCATCCAGAGGTTGAAATCACGCGTCTGACGTCTCGCGCTGAGGCAGGTGTGCGCGTGGATCGGCTCTTCCCCAATCTTCGTGGCGCTATCGACTTAGCATTCGAGGACCCTGCTGCAACAAATTTTGACGACTGCGATGTCGTATTTTTTGCGACACCCCATGCGGTGGCGATGAATACGGTTCCCGCACTTATCGAAAAGGGTAAAAAGGTCATAGACCTGTCAGCAGACTTTCGGCTCGAAAACATCGACCAGTGGGAATCTTGGTACGGTGTTGAACACGTTGCCCCTGGCCTCGTTAAGCAGGCGGTCTACGGTTTGCCGGAGTTGAATCGAGAGGCTTTGCGTTCCGCTCAGTTGGTAGCCTGCCCCGGCTGCTATCCGACGGCGGTGCAACTTGGCTTCATGCCGCTTTTGCAGGCAGGCGTCATTGATCAATCGAGTTTGATCGCCTCGTGCGCATCGGGAACCAGTGGTGCCGGGCGAAGCGCTAAGATCAACTTGCTCCTCACCGAGGCAACTGAGTCGATGAAGTCCTATGGGGTCGCCGGTCACCGCCACTTGCCCGAGATGGAACAGGGTCTCTCTCGAATGGCTGGCTCTGAGGTAGGGCTGACGTTCGTTCCCCATTTAGCACCCATGGTACGGGGTATTCACGCAACGCTGTTCGCCAAGTTGACCGATACGTCAGCGGATTTGCGCGGTATTTTCCAAGACTGTTACCGCGATGAGCCGTTTGTGGTGCTTACCGATG
>JAYOAN010000140.1:0-4084 GCA_038104285.1 Halieaceae bacterium | reverse complement strand
CGCCATGATCTTTGATCTCGTAACTAAGTAAAAGGGGTCTACGCAAGGTATCGTGGTTTTGCGCAAAACCCAATCATCTACTTATCACTCAGGGAAGTGCCGGTCTGCCAAAAAGACATACCGAATTAGTCTGTTTCGCAAACCAGTTTTGCTTTGACCTCACCCACCACCGCAAGATTCATTTTGGCTCGACCTTCCATACCGCCCTGAACCTCGCAGGCCTGGAGCGTGTCTTGGACAATGGACTTCACAACCTTGGCGAATTCATCCGTGTCCAAATCGACCAATTGCGCTGGCGGTAATTTCTGGGAATCGGCTCTTGGCGCCTTGTACTGCGTAGACCACGACTTAATCCACCAGCGGCCATCCATAAACGACAGCGAGATACTATTGAAGCCACCGCCGTAGGCATCACCCTCAGGTTCGGTTTTCATCTCAAACTCGCTCCACACGTGGGCGATATTGCCGAACTGCGCAATCTTTCTATCGACTTCAAACTCGAAAAACGGCGTCTCGTAGGGGGTGACAATCGAAGCTTGCTCAGTCTTGAAGTCGTGCTGCTGCACCGTGCCATCCAAGAAGAACTTCGTGATCAGCGCGTCCGGCGCATGAATGTTTTCGTCTCGCTCGGCGTCATAGACGAACCCGACCGGGCCCGAGATGACCTCATAGTAAGCATCAATGATGGCATCCACAGAGGCTGTGTCGTCGGCCGCAGTTTGGAGGCTTGCGGTCGCGAAAGACAACAGAAAACAGGCCCTGACCAAATGCCTTGTGAAGATGAAACGTCTAGAACGCGGCGATACCGGTTTGCGACCGCCCCAGAATAAGTGCGTGAATGTCATGTGTACCCTCGTAGGTATTGACCACTTCGAGATTGACCATATGCCTCATCACCGGGTATTGGTCAGAAATACCATTGCCCCCAAGCATGTCGCGAGCAGTGCGCGCAATGTCCAAGGCCTTGCCGCAACTATTTCGCTTTATCAAGCTGATGAGATCGGGAGATATCTCACCATCACTCAGCATTTGTCCGGCCCGCAAACACGACTGCAGCCCAATTCCTATCTCGGTTTGCATATCAGCCAGCTTCTTTTGTACCAGCTGTGTTGCCGCAAGTGGCTTACCAAACTGCTTTCTATCTAACGTGTAGTCGCGCGCGGCATGCCAGCAGGTTTCCGCTGCGCCCAGTGTCCCCCAGGCAATCCCGTAACGAGCGTTGTTTAAACACCCGAAGGGCCCTTTTAGCCCGGACACATTGGGGAGCAAGTTTTCTTCAGGCACAAAGACATCATCCATGACGATTTCGCCTGTAATAGAAGCGCGCAGCGCCAATTTGCCCTCTATCTTTGGGGCAGACAGGCCTTGCATACCGTTTTCTAAAATAAAACCACGAATGACGCCATCATCCGTTTTTGCCCACACGACAAACACATCCGCGATTGGGCTATTTGAAATCCACATTTTTGCGCCGGTTAAGCGGTATCCACCCTCTGTCGTTCGGGCGCGAGTAATCATTCCACCCGGATCTGATCCATGATCCGGTTCCGTAAGGCCGAAACATCCTATCGATTCACCTGTGGCGAGTTTAGGAAGATACTTTTCGCGCTGCGCATCAGTGCCGTAGGCATAGATTGGGTACATCACAAGCGATGACTGCACGCTTAGCATCGAGCGGTAACCGGAATCGACCCGCTCAACCTCACGCGCTATCAGACCGTAGCTCACGTAATCGACACCGGGACAGCCATACCCCTCAATGGTGGGGCCCAATAGGCCCACTTCACCCATTTCTCTAAAAATACTGGGATCGGTTTCTTCGTTTCTGAACGCAGCGGTGACGCGCGGGGCCAGTCGATCTTGGGCGTATTGACGGGCAGACTCTCTCACCATGCGCTGCTCTTCCGTCAACTGTGCGTCGAGCTCGAACGGATCTTCCCAATTGAGTTTTGTCCAATGTGTGGCTGAACCCATCGCCAACTCCCCTCCCCGAAAACAACAGGGTAAATTATTGATCCCCCTGGGCCAATGGCAGGGGCACTGACCTACCCCGCTATGGGTGTCATGAAATCACCGTACAACCACAACGAAAGAGGTAACCCCATGAAATTACCTTAATAACAATCGTATTTAACAGCTTGGATCCAGGCTTTCGCGTATGCTTCGTGGAAGCACGATAGTAATAAAAAAACACTCTTGGAAATCACAATGCTGACTAATAAACGCATTCTCCTTAGCCAACTCCCCACCGACAAATTGACTCACGATTGTTTCAGTTCTGACGAAGTTGCGGTCGCCGCGGCCGCGGAGGGTGAGGTTGTCATCAGGACACTTATCCTGTCACAAGACGCCGCTAATCGTGCCTGGATGCAGGGTGCTACCTACCGCAGCGCGCTCGCCGGAGGCGATGTGATGGCAAGCTATGGCATTGGTGAGGTGATTGAGTCCAAACATGCTAAGTGGGCAGTCGGTGATCTGGTCATGGCAGATGTTGGCTGGCAGGAATACGCGGCAGTAAATGGCGATTTGGTGACGGCCGTGCCCGAGCATGAAGGCCCGCTCAGCCATGGATTGTCACTACTGGGCGTCGCAGGCCTGACGGCTTATCACGGGCTCATCAATGTTGCCGGCATCCATGCCGGTGAGACCTTACTGGTCTCTGCAGCAGCCGGCTCCGTGGGATCGATCGTTGGGCAAATCGGCCGGATTAAAGGCGCTCGCGTTATTGGTGTTGCCGGAGGTGATGAGAAGTGTCGCTGGGTCGAGAGTGAACTCGGCTTTGACGCCTGCATCAACTACAAAAGCACCGAACAATCGCTGCGCGATCAACTGCAAGCTGTCGCACTCAGCGGTATCGATGTGTACTTCGATAATACGGGCGGCGACATCCTGCAAACGGCTTTATTCGCCATGAATATGAAAGGCCGAGTTGCCTGCTGTGGAGCGGTGTCGATGTACGATGGCAAACCAAAGCCCGGCCCCTTTGGCGTGCCCGGTTTATTGGTGACCAAACGACTGCGCATGGAAGGTTTCATCGTCAGCGACTACGCACATCTTGATGCAGACGCCGTTCACGACTTGTCGCTCTGGGCACGCCAAGGCGAGCTCAAAATCGTCGAGGATGTCCTCGAGGGTTTAGAGCAGGCGCCCGCAGGTCTTATTGGACTATTGGCCGGTGAAAATCGGGGTAAACGAATGATTCGGGTTGCGTAAAATGACGCATGCAGCTGTGGTATTTTGTAAAAAACGATAAGGGGATTCTCATGGCGACGCCTGAAACGGTGGCACTGCCCGAAGAAGTGGCAGAAGTTGAAGCTTTAATTGAGCGTGCACGCGTGGCTCAAGCGGCCATCGCTGATTACACACAAGAACAGATCGACGAACTCATCAAAGCCATGGTGTGGTCTTGTGCTCAGCCCGGTGTGGCTGAAGAGCTTGCACAGCAAACGCTCGATGAGACCCAGCTAGGCGACTACAACGGAAAGTTCGCCAAGATTTCAGTGAAAACTCGCGCAACGCTGATGGATATCCTCCCTGATAAATCGGTGGGAATCATTGAAGAAGACGTCGAGCGCAACATCATCAAAATTTGTAAGCCGGTAGGTGTAATTGGTGCGCTTTCGCCATCAACGAACCCAGAAGCAACGCCGGTCATTAAGAGCATCAACGCGGTGAAGGGACGTAACGCCATCGTCATTGCCCCCCACCCTCGCGCTAAGTTCATCAATATGACCATCGTCAACAAGATGCGCGATGCTATCGTGAAGATGGGGGCACCAGCCGATCTCGTTCAAACCATGGCTCAGCCCTCTATTGGTAAGACTGAGGAATTGATGCGCCAGTGCGACCGCATCCTCGCCACAGGCGGCCCCGGCATGGTCACTGCCGCCTATTCAAGCGGCACACCGGCGTTAGGCGTAGGCGCCGGTAACGCAGTAATCACCGTCGATGACACGGCTGACCTCGTCGATACTGCCGAGAAAATCCGCATCTCCAAAACGCTCGACCTCGCTGCATCCTGCTCGGCAGATAATTCAGTGATTGCTTTCGCGAGTATCTATGACGAGCTTATGAAAAACCTCGT
>JAYOAN010000139.1:0-4103 GCA_038104285.1 Halieaceae bacterium | reverse complement strand
GTTTTGCAACCGACCGTAGGCTGCGGTCATGCTTTTTCCCGGCGGTGTCTCGCGTGCCCAAGCCTCGGCGACAATCAGGTCGCCTGCAAGCCCGTTCATACTCGTGCTCATGCCAAACGCGAGTAGAGCGAATGCTTTGAGCGTTACAGATTTTGACTTTTTCATGATGCCTATCTGGGGTGGTTACTGGGCGTTTTCAATGGCTGAGAGAACAATATCTCGCGTTAAGAGCTGCGGAAGAATCACCGGTTGGCTACCCGCGCCGCTGGGGTACATGACGTACAGCGGGATGCCACTGCGGCCATGAGATTTTACAAACTCGCCGATGTCAGCGTCGTAGTCGGTCCAATCCGCAATCATGTAAGGAATATCAGCCGATAAAAATGCGCCTTCAATTTCGGGTGTAAAGAGCACAGCGGCCTCATTGGCTAGACAGGTAATACACCAGTCAGCAGTTACATCGACGAAGATGGGCTTCCCAGCCTCACGGTAAGAAGCCAGTGTTGACGCGGACCATGCGATTTGTCCGTCTGCCAGCGAGCGGGACCCAGAGGCGGTTTGGTTACTGTCACCTTGAGGAATGGCAAGCGCCACTGCGGCAATGAGGAGTAGGGCGCTGACCGCCTTTTTGATAGTGCTCTCTCCGTAAACGTAGGCCGCCATAGCCAGCAGAACGAGGCCAGCGAGCGCCAGCGCCATGGTGTTAACACCCGACTGGTTTCCAGCAACCCAAAGCAGCCAAACGGAGGTTAGGTAAAGCGGAAATGCCAATACATTCTTTGCCGTATCCATCCATGGACCGGGCTTGGGAAGAATTTTTACCGCCGCATTGCTGTAACTCAGAATGACCATTGGCAGCGCCATACCTAGGCCCAGCGACGCAAAAACGAGCAGCGTGATGTAAATGGGTTGCGTTAACGCGTAGCCCAGCGCGCTTCCCATGAACGGTGCGGTGCATGGGCTTGCCACAACAACGGCCAGGACACCGGTAAAGAAGCTCCCCGTGTCGCCATCCTTTTCGGTCAAGGATTGACCGACATTCATCATTGAGGTGCCGAAGTGGAGCAGGCCGTTGAGGCTCAGCCCCATTAGTGTAAACAAGTAAGCGAGCCCTATTACGAAGCCCGTATTTTGAAGCTGGAAACCCCATCCTATGAGTTTGCCGGTTTGTTGAATCGCTATGAGCACTGCTGCAATGCCGACGAAACTCACAACGACACCTGCCGCATAAACCAAGCTAGAACGACGATGACTCTGGGCATCGCCTCGGGTAAAGCTCAGTGCTTTTAGCGATAGGATCGGAAAAACGCAAGGCATGATATTCAGAATCATCCCACCCAAGAGTGCGAATAGAAGGGCTGCCATCAAGCCAAAGTCTTCCGAGCCATCGGTAGCTGAATTGCCAGTGTTCAAGCTGCTGGGATCAAGCTTACCTTTCTGCACTTCGCCCGAAGCGGTATGCCACAAGAAGGTTTTTGTTTCAGGCGGATAGCACAGCCCTGCGTCGGCGCAGCCCTGATAGGTGATAGCCAATTCGATGAGTTCGGCGGTTTCAGCAAGTTGAATACTGGCGTCTACGGCGCCGTAATAGACCTCAACATCACCAAAGAATTCATCGGTCTTCGCGAGGCCGTCAGGTATAGCGAGTGTCAGCTCAATATCGCCAGCGGTAGTTCGGGCTTTTGCATCGAAGGCGTGGCGGTATAAATAGTAATCAGGCGCGATGAGCCATTGCAGCAACGCTTGCTGCTTGCTGTCTCCGATAACGCTGAGCTGATAAGCCTCGTCGACAGGAAGAAATTCGGTTTGCTGCTGTGTGTAGGCGGAGAGAGGACTTTGCGCCTGCGCAGAGAATGACAGCGTCGAAACTGCTAGAAAAAACAGTGATGCAAGGAGCGCTTGAGGCCGACCTAGCTGCATAGCGAATACCTATTTGTGGTAGCGAAGACGCGTACCGTGGTCCAGCGACAGACGAATCTCCGCAGCACTCAGCTCATCTGGGAAATAAACGCCGGAGACCTTGGCGTCGAGCAGGCTCGCACCTTCCAGATTGGTCTCGCGGAAGTCGATCCCGGATAAATCGCAATTTCTAAAATAGGCGCTGGAGAAGTCGAGACCTCGTGCATTCATCTTTCGAAGATCCCGCCCCCGGTAGTCGCCACCAGACAGTTGGCTGGTATCGAGGTTGTCGCGATTATTGTTAAAGCTATCCACATCCTCGTGGCGAAGCATTTGATAGAGTGGATCGCTCTTAACTTCGGGTTTTATCTCTTGATCGCTCATTGTTAGTTTCCTTCCACTTCAGGCTTCGAAGTGCGAGTTTTTGAGTTCCTGACTATCGCTTAAGCTTAATCGTGGGCCCGGCTGACAAACAACCGCCGCGGCTGCCTTTGAGGCAAACTCACAAGCGCCGCGCATATCGCCACCCCGCCACAGCGAGTAGAAAAAGGCCCCAGCGAACATGTCGCCTGCGCCGTTTGTGTTTACCGCTTCAACCTTTTGGGCAGCGATCTCATGGGTTGTCTCACCATCGAATAAAATAGCACCATCACCGCCGCGCGTGATTACAAAGCTCTTAGCGATCCCTTTTAGTTTGCTTGCCGCTTCGTCCAAGCTCTCTGTCTCTGCCCAGCCCAGTGCTTCAATTTCGTTGCAGAAAACAAGGTCGACACCACCATCGATCATCTGATTCATATTGTCACGGAAGAACGTCACCATTCCTGGATCAGAGAAGCTCACGGCAACCTTTGCGCCAGTTTCGCGCGCAACGTCTCGGGTTTTAAGCGCCGCAGCGTGCCCTGTGGGTGAAGTCACGAGGTAGCCCTCGAGATAGACCCAGCCAGAACGTGCAATGGCCTCCTCGTTGACCTCTGTGATCGAGAGGGTTTCGGACACACCCAAGAAGGTATTCATACTGCGTTCCGCATCAGGTGTTATCAGCACAAGGCATTTCCCCGTTGTGCCAGCGCGTCGCTCTTGCTGAAAACCATGAGCGACACCAGATGCCTCTAGGTCGGAGAGGTAGATATCACCGTCTTCATCGTTCGATACAAGGCAGCTCATGTAAGTAGGCGCGCCGAATTGGGAGGCCGCTATAACGCTGTTTCCCGCCGAGCCGCCGCAAGCGTGGTTTGCAGTTTTCAGAGGTTCTGCGAGGTGCGCTTTGATTTCGCTCTGACGAGCCTCATCTACCAGCGTCATCATCCCTTTCTCGATGCCTAATTGAGCGAGGTCGCTGTCGCTAACATCAATCTCGGTATCAACCAGCGCGGCGCCAATGGCGTAAACAAAGTGGGACATGGGGAAACGGGCCTGTCTGTATTTAAGAGGGCCGGATTATCGCATGGCCTTACCGCTTGTTCACGCGCTTGTCGCGATTGGAAGCAGGAGATATGTCGGCAGATATTCGATGAGGCGCGGAACTCTCTCGGCCACTTTGTGTACACTGAGCGGCCACCAGGAGTTTGTTGTGTTACCAACCTTTCAAGAATCCATAGACCGATTGGCACAGATAGCCGCGCCACCAGCACCTTTGCCCTCCAAGCGCGCCGCCGTCGTTATTGGGTTGCGCGATGGGGCGGCAGGCCCCGAGATATTGATGATTCAACGTGCGGTTCGAGAAGGTGACCCCTGGTCAGGTCACATGGGATTTCCGGGTGGGCGGAAAGATGACACTGACGCCTCTGACGAAGCTTGCGCGAAGCGAGAAACGCTCGAGGAGATCGGTTTTGATCTCGAGGGTAACGCACGTTTTGTCTGCCAACTATCCGATGTGAATACGGGCTGGCGGGCTGATCGTCCCGAGATGCTGGTTGCACCGTTTGTCTTTGAGGTGAAGTCGCTACCCGAGTTGACGCTGAATCACGAAGTGGCGGCAACAGTATGGATACCTCTGCACTTCCTGTTGGATGACGATAACCGAGGCCGCCACCAATGGGATTGGCGAGGCGAAGTCCTAGAGTCAGATGCGTTTACCTACAGCGGACATCTGATTTGGGGCCTATCGCTTATGATGATCGATGAACTACTCGAGATCGTCGGTAATCGAAAGAGTGACTCAGCCAAAGTAGAGCGCGCCTAGGCGCTCTCTTCTCTGGGATTAC
>JAYOAN010000138.1:2057-4130 GCA_038104285.1 Halieaceae bacterium | reverse complement strand
AGAAAGGTAACTCACTATGGCTGAAGCCTATATCGTCGCAGCGAAACGTACCGCTGGAGGCCGCAAAGGCGGCGCACTCGCAGATTGGCACCCCGGAGACCTGGGTGCACAAACCCTCAACGCAATTGTCGACGACAGCAAAGTCGATCCCTCAGCAATCGAGGACGTTATCGTTGGCTGCGTCTCGCAAGCGGGCGAGCAGTCCAACCAGATCGGACGCACAGCGGTACTTGCGTCAAATCTCCCGCAAAGCGTTCCTGCAGTGACGATTGATAGACAGTGCGGCTCATCGCAGCAAAGTATTCAATTTGCTGCTCAAGCGATCATGTCGGGGACCCAAGACCTCGTCATTGCTGCGGGTATCGAGAGCATGTCACGCTGCCCCATGGGTATTAATGCTCGGGCGGGTAAGGTATTTGATGTACCCACCGACCCGACGCCGCAGTCGGTAAAAGATCAATACGGTATTCGGCAGTTCAGCCAGTTCATCGGCGCGGAGATGATCGCCAAGAAGTGGGGCCATACCAAAGAAGCGCTCGATGCCTATTCAGTACGGAGTCATCAACGCGGACGTGATGCGCGTAACGCGGGTGCCTTCGATAAAGAGATTGTCGCGATTATGGGTCGCACGGCTGACGGCGGTTCGGCGCTGCACAAGCACGACGAAGGAATTCGTGATGACGCCAGCATGGAGGCAATGGCGCAGCTCAAAATTTTGATGGAAGACGGCGCGTTAACAGCAGCTAACGCAAGTCAGATATGCGACGGCTCCTCCGCCGTGATGATCGCATCTGAGCAGGCCTTGAAGGATCACAACCTCACACCACTGGCTCGTATCCATAACCTCACGGTGACAGCTGGCGACCCCGTGATCATGCTCGAAGAGCCGCTGTTTGCCACGGACCGTGCGTTGCAGCGTGCCGGTATGAGCATCAACGATATAGACCTTTATGAGGTCAACGAAGCATTTGCTCCCGTCCCAATGGCGTGGCTCGAGCACACGGGTGCTGACCCAGACAAACTCAACGTCAACGGTGGCGCAATTGCGCTTGGCCATCCGCTGGGTGCTACGGGTACAAAACTAATGACAACCCTGGTTCACGCACTGCATGCTCGCGGCAAAAAATGGGGATTGCAGACCATGTGTGAAGGCGGCGGTATCGCCAACGTCACCATCGTAGAAGCACTCTGACGCTATCTGTGCGGATGGGTGACCATCCGCATTTGCACTCACTCCGTAAAAAGGTTTGAATGCAAGAAACGCCAAAAAAATAATAAGGCAACACAATGCAAACAGAAGTTCTGGGTAAGTGCGTAAGCGCGCTCTTTATCGCTGCCCTTGCGGCCTCTTTTTTTATGGCCAATGGCATGTTCTACGAAGCACTCGTCATGCAATTTAATGAGTGGGCTGCTGGTCAAGCGCCTGTTGGCTGGAGCACATCAGCCTTCTATCGCTGAAAGCGTTGCGACCCACAAGCTGTCGCGTTCAACTGCGCGGCTTCGCGGTGATAGCCACACTCCAGCCTGATCGCGTACGTTATTTATCCATTTCGTAACACTAGGCGAGCTATCGGTGCTTATCCTTAAAGTCGCCCACCCCGCTATGCTTTCGCACGGTGCACGCCAGATACCCAACGCTCGTAACTGACGATAACCCAACGCATTTTCCTCATTCACCTCTCGTCCATCATAGCTTTTGAAAATCTTTATGACTCAGCAATCTCGTCCGCTCATCGCGCAAACCTTGCTCATGGGCTCAGCCGCTTTCCTTTGCTATCTGAGCATGTTCGCTTTTCGAAAACCGTTTGCCGCAGCAAGCTATAGCGATGACATTACGTGGCTCGGGTTGGAGTTAAAAACGGCCTTCGTACTCGCCCAACTGTTTGGCTATATCCTCTCGAAATTTGTCGGTATTTGGTGGCTTTCTGCAAGAGTGGAGCGCGGACGCTTTGGCCTTCTCATGCGTCTCATGTTCGTAGCCTATGCCGCGCTCATTGCATTCTATCTCTTACCCACCGAGCTAAAGCCATTGGCTATGTTAGTTAACGGCATGCCCCTCGGGATGATCTGGGG
>JAYOAN010000138.1:0-1957 GCA_038104285.1 Halieaceae bacterium | reverse complement strand
TTTCGCGACTTCAGGGACAACTTTGGCATCGAGATCATCTCGAACCTGGGCTACGACCGAGAATCCGGCATCTTCACCGCGCTCGACTTTCCTGTTGCCGTCGTTTGTCTCATCAGCCTTCTCGGCATCCAGTGGATTCGCGACCACAAGCACAGCCTCTATGTACTATTCGGCGTGATGTCACTCGGCGCGGTCATTCTGATTGTTAGCACATTGCTTATGCAGTCTGGTCAGCTATCAGGCCTTAACTGGCTGATTGCCGGGGGCATCGGAAGCTATCTCGGCTACATTGGTTACAGCACGATTATGTGGGAACGACTCATCGCGAATTTGCAGTTTTCGGGCACTGCCGTTTTCGCCATCTACGTCTCAGACTCTGCCGGCTACACAGGTTCGTTTTTGCTTCAGCTAGTGAAAGATCTATTTGCCGCTGACGTATCGCGCCTCGACTTCTTTGTCGCCATGAATTATGGCTTTGGTGCAGCGGTGCTCGCGGGCTTTATCTACGGTCTTCTTTTCTTTACTTCCCAAAAAAGAGCTTCCTGAAACTTCTCGGTTTATGCTCTATCAACCATGGTCAGTGCCAACGCAAAGCTTAATGTAGACGCCCTGCGCGGGGATAACGACCCGCCTAAACTGAGACCCAGTGTATGAAATCGACAGTGAAAAAATTTCGTTTGATATGGCTTTTCGCCCTGGCTACCATCCTCTCCCCGCAGGCGTTCTCTGCCCCCATTAGCATCATGACCTTTAATGTCGAGAACCTCTTTGATGCCAGTCACGACGCAGGGAAAAATGACGAGACATACCTACCCGCATCGAAGAAAAAGAGCAGCGCTCACATCGAAAAATGCAAAAAGATTTCTGTGCGCCGCTGGCGAGACCAGTGCCTTTATTGGGACTGGAGCGAGGCAGTTGTTGATCGAAAACTGCGCGGTGTCAGCGACGCCATTAAACACGTTAACGGTGGGCAGGGACCCGACATCATTGCACTGCAAGAGGTCGAGAACATCGGTATTCTCGAGCGCCTTCGTACGGATTATCTGACAGGACTTGGCTATCAACCAGCCGTACTCCTTGAAGGGAAAGACACGCGCGGAATCGACGTTGCTTTCTTGTCCAAACTGCCGGTAACCGAAGCCAAGCTTCACCCCATTACCTTTCCTAAGTCACTGAAAAAGCGCGCTGGTGATACGCGCCCCATTCTTGAGACGAGCTTTGAACTGCCAAATGGCGAGACACTCACGGGTTTTAGCGTTCACTTCCCCGCCCCCTATCATCCGACTGAAATGCGCGAGGTCGCCTACACCAAACTCAATAAGATGGTTGCTGCCTTACCTGACAACCAAGCCGTTTTCGCTGCGGGCGACTTCAACACAACACTTGAAGAGGACACAAAGAAAGACATGCTTGAACGGTGGGTGAGACCTACCTGGCAAGTAGCCCACGATCTCTGCGAAGCGTGCCCCGGCACCAGCTACTACCCACCCAAGGATGACTGGTCTTTTCTGGACATGGTGCTGTGGCGTAATACACCCGGCTGGAAAATGACGGGCAGTTTCCTGGCTAACCAGACATCCGAGCAAGTACTCCCAAATGGAACGCCCAAGCGTTTCCAATTGCCCGAGGCGTCAGGCGTTTCTGACCATTGGCCACTGGTAATGGTCGTTGAGACCACTGACTAAAGCCCCGGAAGCCTGACGCCGAGCACAGCCGACAACGTGTAGATGAGCATTCTTTAGTGTCGGTTGATAAGTGCTTTAACCAAACAGGGTTGTGCTGACTACACTTATAGACTGAGGTGGAGAGTGCTAGCGCTAACACCTCAATAAAGTGCCAGAGCCCCCTGATTTCAGAGCGGCTTTTCTGCCAGTCCAGTCAGAACCTCTGCGTACATTTCTATGGCACTAAACAGATTGGCCAGCCGTAAATTCTCATCGCGACCGTGCTGATTATT
>JAYOAN010000137.1:1506-4134 GCA_038104285.1 Halieaceae bacterium | reverse complement strand
CGAACTCGCGGACTTGCGCGCGAACCAGTTTGGTCTCGTCTGGAATTTCAAAATCGATCATAGAGCCAACCTCATTATTATTTTTTATCGAGGCTTAGAGTATGACCAGTTCCACCGCGGATGAAAGCTTCCGCTCTTAATTAGTGATTACCCTTGAATGAGCGTCCATCACAGTGGTGTTGTAGGTCAAAATCTCACTCAGAGACTGCGGCCTCGATTGAATCTACCCGCGACCACTCCACTGAGCGGCGAATGAACCCAAACTTCACTGTCATTCGCAGCGTCTGCTCGTCGGGAATAGTGATGGTTACATTTTTATAGCTATCGAGCTGAGGAACAAATACCTCACCTTTCCAGCTACCTGCCTTATCGTCCTCGATCAAACTCCTAACAACATGGAATCCGACGGTCTCGGGTTGATCGTCATTCCTCATTGCAACGCCAGTTCCGTTCACAACATTGACTTCAATCCAAACCGGATCATCAGGGTGTTGCCAGTAGCCGTCCAACTGCGTGCGGCTATCGGCGCGAGCGCCTGACGTAATAAGCACACTGAACAAAGTAGCCAGCAACAAAGTTAGCTCCACACGCATAGTGGGTAATTGCTTTAGATAATTACTAACGTCGTAATACATCGCTTATCCAAAAATTTGTCCGTTATTAGTCGTCTTAGAATTTAACAGTAATAACATGTTTAAACTTCGTAGAACGCTTCCAACTTTTATGAAAGTTGGTACTAGTGACCATCTGAGACAAACTTTTTTTGCAACATCCACCGAAAGGGATAACTCAGGGCAAAAGAGAGTGGCATAGCCGTAATAGCCCAAACGGCGAAACCTGCAGCGAGCGATTGCCCATAGATTTCTAAGGACGCATAAAAATCGTCACTAAACATCGATGCGATGTCGGAAGGATTAATTGCTGCAGGCTCCAAGCCTATTGACCATTCTCCCACCTTAATAAAGGGGATGAATAATAGGATTTGCGCAGGATAAGCAGCCCAGTTAGCCACTTGAATCGCGACCTGATTGAGTTTGAAAACAGCGGCCACCCCAACGGCCAATATAGACGAGATGCCGAGCATCGGTGTTATACCGAGCACAAAGCCCGCTGCCAGCGCATGGGACATTTTTGCTGGCGAGAGGCCCTCATTCAGCAACTGCTTCAGTGGTATTAACACTCGATCTCGAATGAGATTTTTCATAAAAAATCGTATCCCAGGCGACCCAATAAACAGCGCCCATTGCCGAAACACACATTAACACTGACATGTGAGTCAGCAACTAATTTGGCATTCAGTTCTGTCGTTAATTAAACCAGAGTCAGGATTCTCGGGATCTGGATGGGCCGGCTACTGCATCGAGTCGGCACTCATGATCGAGGAAAGCTCTATGGCTCTATCGAGGATTGTCGTGACTTGGAGCTCGACATCAGGAGTAAATCGGAATCCTAGGAACGCACAGCGTCCGAGCTCAATACACGCCATCATCACCGCGCCCTCATCGCCGCCATCGCCCATCATCTCAGCGACACCGTTAAAAAAGAGGTATTGATCGAGCTCCCCTGCCGCCATCAACCCTTCACACAGGGCATCAAGGGGCGCTTTGATTTGTGATACCACTAAGTCAGAAAAATCCACGTTGTCCCCTAATGACGCTTGCTAGATCAGTTGCCTCGAACACTTTGTGAGTAAAATGGCTTGCGAACCAATCCCCTCGCAAGTGTCACACTCCCGGAGTGATGCAATCGAAAAGACACTGTGCCATGGTAATTGCAAGTGCCCGACCGACCGCTCAGCATGACGCAACGCATATCGAGATTCTCAGTAAGTCTAAGTTATGACGAAGCTAAGGTGTTTTACACGGGGAGTAAGAACCGAGTTCAGGTAACTGCACTCGACGGTAAGACCATTAACCTTCCTTGGTCGGCTTTACAACCTTTCTTCTCGAGCGCTGGCGTGCAAGGTCATTTCATCATCACCTATGACAGCGACGGGAAACTAGTCTCGCTTACGCGTGACGATTAACGAAGACGCGCAATAGCCCGCTCAGCGCCATCCAAGGCTTTCAGAATTCCTTCTCGCAGGCCATCCATATCGACACCTTCGGTGCTTTTTTGCCCCGCTCGGTAGCGTGCATAAACACCGTGCAGAATCGCCGCCGTCTTCCAGTGATTAAATCCAACATAATAGTCGAGTAAATCGACAGGAAAGCCCGTACGCTCAGAATAGCGCTGCGCCAATTCACCTCGCAGAGGAAGTCCGGGGACTGCGGTGGGTGCTGTAGGCTCGAGGTGTGGATCTTTCTCTGTCTCCGGCCATGCTCGAAGTGTATATCCCAAGTCAGCTAGCGGGTCGCCCAGCGTTGCTAGCTCCCAATCCAGCACAGCGGAGACTTTTGAGTCGGCTGAGAAAAGGCAGTTGTGTAGATAGTAATCGCCGTGGACGACACTGGCTGTCACCTGATCAGGCTGATTTTCAAGGAAATAGTCTTTGAACGCATGCGCTCGGGGGTCGTCGAGCTCGGCGTAGTCCACCGACGCTACCCATGATCGATACCAGGCCTTTATCTGACGCCCGATATAGTCCTCCTTTTTACCCAACGAGGTGAGACCAATCGCGTCAGGGTC
>JAYOAN010000137.1:0-1406 GCA_038104285.1 Halieaceae bacterium | reverse complement strand
GGCGGGCGTCGAATCACGGCTTTCTTGCCAGTGGGGTCCTCCAATCGATAAGTCAGATTAGAGTGCCCGCCCTCGAGACGCGTCCACGAAAACGGTGGCGCAAAATAATCGGTGTTCTCAGCAATCCAAGCCTCAACAGCTGGAATGTCATACCCCTCAGCAACTCGGGTGTCGGCATTCTCGTCCTTATTCATCTAACCACTCATCGATTTTATTCGCCTGAGTAGATCGTACTTAGGCTAATGCGAACTGCCAATCGATATTAATGGGCCACCCCCAAATAAGCACCGTTAAGATCGTGAACGTTGAGATCGTGAAAAAACGTTAGGGTCGCAAACAGAAGCGCCTTCTCACTTCGGCGTTCTGGTGACTCGCTTGCGCGTCCAGCGCGTCAGCGCCCAGACCGAAAAGAAGACAATCGGTGCAGCAATCCCCAGCACAATCTTCTGATCGACCTCGAGTAGTTGAGCAGCGATACCGGCCTCTAACATGATCTCGAGAAGTCCCATCGCGTAGTAGCTGATAACGAAGGTAGAAAAACCTTCAACCGCCTGCTGAAGACGGATTTGTGTTGCCGAATGATCCCCCATCGTTTTCATCATGGCGTGACTTTGACGCGTCCGGATAAGATCCACGACCGAGCTCTGGAGCGTGATCGCCCGCGTGACTCGCTGTGCAAGCTCATCGATCCGCCTTTCAGCGGCTTCACAGGTTCGCATTGCCGGCTGAAGCGTGCGAAGTAAATAGGCTGAGTAGCGAAGCTGAGGCAGGCCCGCATCTTCGCGTAGTTCAGCCAAGCGCTGCTCAACAATGCGCGAGTAAGCGCGCGACGCTGCAAAGCGATAACTCGACTCTGCGGCTAGATGCTCCATGCGCGCCGACATGTTGGATAGCTTCATAAATAGCGATTCGTGATCTGCTGTTTCACCCGACTGCATCAACTCGTCCATCAAAGGCTCAAGCTCGCTCTCAAGCTGATTGAGTTCGGCCATCGTCGCACGCGCAACGGGGAGCCCCTCGACCGCCATCAATCGATAACTCTCGGTTTCCAACACGCGCTGGAGTAAGCGACCAATCGCAGTGTCGGGTAGTGAGTGATCGATTAATACAATACGGCAGTAGCCTTCTGCATCGAGATGGAAACTGGTCCAAAGCGACGCCTTGCCATCGACTACGGGGCCGCCATAAATCTCGTTGGAACCTAGGCTCGCACGAATCGCGTCCATATCAAGATCGTCGGCAGACTGCTTGAGCACCTCAACATTTACGCCGCAGAGTAAATCGCCCTCAAAGACATCAGCGATCTCACTGGGCGCAAACTGGCTGGCGGATTCGCTAAATAATGGTGAGCCATTTCCTGGTACCAGACAGGTCATGGAGTCTGCTTCCGTGTGGCCTTCCCACTT
>JAYOAN010000012.1:2836-21360 GCA_038104285.1 Halieaceae bacterium | reverse complement strand
AACCCAGCTGAAGCGGACGCTGGCACTATCCGTGCCGACTTTGCGAATTCAATCGACGCGAACGCGGTCCACGGCTCTGACTCACCGACTTCAGCAGCGCGCGAAATCGCTTACTTCTTTGCTGCAAGCGATCTCTGCAGTCGCTAATAGCGAGCTGAGATGCCGGAAGCGTTAATCGCGACGTCCACTCCGGCCAGCAAAGTTAACTTGCTGGGCATGACGCGTGCCCAGCTCGAAGCCTTCTTTGGCGACATCGGTGAAAAAAAGTTTCGCGCCCAACAGGTGATGAAATGGATGCATCATCAGGGCATTCGTGACTTTCAAGCCATGACCAACCTTGGCAAGGGCCTCAGAGATCGTCTTGAGTCCTGCGCTGAGATCACACCTCCCCAGATCGAAAGCCAACAAGATTCCGCCGATGGTACCCGCAAGTGGGCTATCAAAGTCGATGGAGGTGCACTGGTTGAAGCGGTTCTGATTCCCGAGGGTGATCGCGCAACACTCTGCGTCTCGTCTCAGGTAGGTTGTAGCCTCGACTGCAAGTTCTGCTCTACAGGCAAG
The DNA here is from genome assembly GCA_038104285.1 of Halieaceae bacterium. GTDB lineage: Bacteria > Pseudomonadota > Gammaproteobacteria > Pseudomonadales > Halieaceae > Luminiphilus. Next base: position 20,799 of record JAYOAN010000012.1, on the reverse strand, counting down.
CAGGGATTCCAGCGTGATTTGACCGCCGCTGAAATTATTGGTCAGGTCTGGTTGGCGATTAATTCCTACGACGGTTGGCAGGCAGGTAAGGGGCGTGTTGTCACCAATGTTGTCATGATGGGTATGGGTGAGCCCCTGCTTAATTTCGACAATGTCGTAAGTTCCATGGAGCTCATGTGTGATGACCTTGCCTACGGTTTGTCAAAACGCAAAGTGACGTTATCGACCTCCGGTGTTGTTCCCGCCTTGGATCGACTGGCCGAGCTCTCCGATGTCAGTCTTGCGGTATCGCTTCACGCGCCAAATGACGCGATTCGAAACGAGATCGTACCTATTAATCGTCGCTATCCAATTGCAAAGCTTCTTGATTCGGCGCGCGCTTACATCGATGCGCAGACTGACCGAAAGCGTGTTGTGACGATTGAGTACACATTGCTTGCCGGTGTTAACGATCAGGTAGAGCACGCGCACGAGTTATCGGCGCTATTGAAAGACTACCCATGTAAGATCAATCTCATACCGTTTAACGATTTTCCAAACTCGGGTTTTAAACGTCCCAGCGGAAATGCAGTTTCACGTTTTTGGAAAGTCTTGATGGAAGCGGGATTCATCGTCACAGTACGAACAACCCGCGGTGACGACATAGACGCTGCCTGTGGGCAGCTTGTAGGTGATGTGAACGATAGAACGAAGCGTTCCGCGCGTTATCGTGCACAATACGAAGAACTAGAGTAGCCAGACAATAAGAAGTGGGATACGCCTAATGAGACACCTACTGATCGGTTTATTGCTCGCAGCGATTGCGGGTTGTGTCACTGAAACTCAAGGGCCCGAACCGGTCGCCGTTGATCCAAAACAAGCCATTTCCCAGCGCGTAGCCTTAGCGCGTCAATACATCGGTGCGGGCGATTGGGGTAACGCCAAGCGCAACTTGGAACTTGCCGAGAGCATTGATGACAATAATCCCGAGGTCTTGGAGGCATTTGCACTCGTCTTCCAGAGTACCGGGGAGTTTGAGCTTGCTGAGGCCAACTTTACCCGCGCCCTCGACTTTGGCGCTGGCGCGAGAGCTCGTAACAACTACGCCGCGTTTCTCTTCTCTCAGGGGCGCTACGAGGAGTCGGCGAGTGAGTTTCGTAAGGTAACCACCGACACGCTGTACAGCGGGCGACCCCGCGCCTTTGTAAACCTCGGGCTGGCCTTATTGCAGCTCAACGATACCAGTGGGGCCCGTCAAGCTTTCACACGAAGCTTGTTCATGGACTCACGAAATCTAACAGCACTTCTCGAATTAACGCAGATTTCGCTTGCCGAGGGTGATGTCGAGGCCGCGAGTGGGTATTATGACAGCTACCGGAAGAGCAATCGTGTCCAGACCGCGAGAGCACTGATCCTCGGTGTCGAGATTGCGCGCCTATCAGGTGACGCTGATTTAGAAGCCAGCAATTTGCTGGCGCTGAGAAATCTCTACGCTGAGGCGCCTATTTACAAGGTGTGGAAAGCTGCGCAGTTGGAGCAGCGATAATACGATAAAAAATTAGGGGAACTCTCCATGAGTCAGGCTTCGCCCATCAAGCGCCGTAAAAGCCGTCAGATTATGGTTGGCAACGTGCCTGTGGGTGGAGACGCACCCATAAGCGTTCAAAGCATGACGAATACCGAGACCTGTGATGTTCAGGCGACGGTTGCTCAGATTAATGCGATTGCGGAGGCAGGCGCCGATATTGTTCGTGTCTCTGTCCCGAGTATGGATGCCGCGGAGGCGTTCAAAGAAATCCGAAAAGCATCGCCCGTGCCACTCGTAGCCGATATTCACTTCGACCACAAGATCGCGTTGAAGGTGGCCGACTACGGTGTCGATTGTCTCCGAATCAACCCTGGCAATATCGGTAAAGAGCAAAAGGTTCGTGAAGTCATAGCGGCGTGCAAAGACAAGGGCATTCCTATCCGGATTGGCGTAAACGCAGGTTCCTTGGGTAAAGAATTGATGCGCAAATACCCAGAGCCAACTTCCGAAGCGTTAATCGAGTCAGCGTTGAAGAACGTTGATATCTTGGATCGACACGACTTTCCCGATTTTAAAGTGAGTGTGAAGGCATCAGAAGTGTTCATGGCTGTCGCTGCCTATCGAGGACTTGCAGCGCAGATCGAGCAACCCCTGCACTTGGGGATCACAGAGGCGGGTGCGTTACGCGGCGGAACAGTCAAATCCGCTGTCGGGCTGGGCATGCTGCTGATGGAAGGCATTGGTGACACCATGCGTGTTTCATTGGCTGCGGACCCGGTAGAAGAGGTAAAGGTAGGCTTTGAAATCCTGAAAAGCCTTAAATTGAGAGCAAACGGTATTAATTTCATCGCTTGTCCCAGTTGTTCGCGACAAAACTTTGATGTCATCGGTACAATGAACGAGCTCGAGCGACGGCTTGAGGACATCCGCACGCCTATGGATGTGGCCGTTATTGGTTGCATTGTTAACGGGCCGGGTGAGGCGAGAGAAGCCGATGTTGGTATGACCGGCGCTACGCCAAATAATTTGATCTACTTGGATGGTGAGCCTGATCATAAGGTGAGCAACAACAACTTTGTTGATCATTTGGAGGCTACCATTAGGAAGCGTGCCGAGAATCTGGAAGCGCAGCGCGCCCGCGAGGAAGCGGAGATTATCTCCAGTAGTCACTAGGACAAAAGGTTAATGAGTCAGTACCGAGCGATTCGGGGAATGGTGGACATTCTCCCCGACGACACCCCGTTGTGGCAGATGCTAGAGCAGACGGCGAGTGATGTGCTGGGTGCTCATGGCTATCAAGAAATTCGAACGCCTATTGTAGAGAGCACCGATTTGTTTGCGCGCTCTATTGGCGAGGTTACCGATATTGTCGAGAAGGAGATGTATACATTTCCTGACCGAAACGATGAGAGTCTATCGCTTCGGCCCGAGGGTACGGCCAGTACTGTTCGTGCCATGGTGCAGCACAACTTGATCCAGTCACCTCAACGGGTTTGGTACATGGGGCCCATGTTTCGATACGAGCGCCCGCAAAAAGGCCGTCAGCGCCAATTTCATCAATTGGGCGTTGAAGCCTTTGGTATTCCCACACCAGATCTAGACGCTGAGTTACTGCTGATGTGTCGGCAGTGGTGGAAGCGATTAGGGATAGATGACGTTCTGACGCTCGAGCTCAACACAATTGGAAGTAGTGAGGCACGTCAACAGTACAAGGAAGCGTTGTCGGATTACCTGCGCGGTCACTTTGATGCGCTCGATGAGGATAGCCAGCGCCGTCTCGATACGAATCCTTTGCGTATTCTCGATAGTAAATCCGCGTCGACGCAGGCGGTGCTAGCAGACGCACCCGCGATGGTGGGCTTTTTGGATGATGAGTCCCGAGCACACCACGATAGGCTGTGTGAATTGCTTACCCTAGCTGGTGTTGGCTACGTGGCAAATCCCAATTTAGTGCGAGGCTTGGACTACTACAATAAGACCGTGTTCGAATGGACTACCGATCGATTAGGGGCACAAGCCACTGTTTGTGGTGGCGGACGCTACGATGGGATGGTGCGTCAGTTTGGCGGTCGCGATACGGCTGGCTGCGGCTTTGCCGCAGGCCTGGAACGCTTGATACTGCTCTTACACACACTGGAAGTCGAAGCGTCAGCTGACCCCGATTTATACATTGTCAGCAGTGATGAAAATGCACTTGGCAAAGCTATGCTCGAGGCAGATAGAATACGCACCGAATTTCCCGCGCTCGGCGTTGTCCAACACTTGGGCGGTGGGAGTTTTAAAAGTCAGTTCAAGCGAGCGGATAAGAGTGGCGCGTCATGGGCGATGGTCTTTGGCGCCGAGGAAGTAGCGCAAGGCACGGTTACCTTAAAGCCGCTCAGATCTCAGGACGAGCAAATGACGCTTGACCGAGAAGGATTAAATCAGTTTTTGGCCCAGCTGGAAGTGCGGGCGCAGGATGTTGAGGAGTAGGGTGTGGCAGATCATCTTCAGGAAGAAGAACAGTTAGACGCGATTAAGCTGTGGTGGCAGGAGAACAGGGTCTCCATCATTGGCGCTGTTGCGTTGGCGCTCGGCGGCTCATTTGGATGGTCGCAATATCAGGATTATACCGCTGAAAATGCAATCGCTGCGGCCGATGCCTACGATGCTATTTTAATTGAGCGAGAAGCGGGTGAATCTGCAGACCAGCTTGCGGCTCTCGCGCAGTCGATTCGTGATGATAACGGCTCGGTGGCATTCGCTGAGTTTGCCGCGCTTCAAGTCGCGGCAGCGGCGGCTGAGGAGGGTGATTTTGAGCTTGCCAAAGCCGAGCTTGAGAAAGTAATGGCGGGCGTCGCACTCGACTCTACGCTGGGTCAGCTAGCGCAACTGAGACTTGCAAAGGTAAAGGCCGCTCTGGGTCAAGAAGATGAGGCGATTGCCATTCTTGAACTTGGTAGCGATTCGTTTCCCGTGAGCTACGCACAGGTATTGGGCGATATACACCTTGCAGCCGGAAGAGAAGTAGCTGCACTCGAGGCCTATCAGACGGCTCAAACGGCCTCACTGGCGCTGGGCGGGCAGTCAGGTCTAATCGACTTAAAAGTGAGTGGACTGTCGCTTCGTGGTGAGCAGGCCGTCTCAGAGGGTATGTCTCAATGAGATTGTCGCGGCTCTTTTTAATTACTGCGCTGTCGGTTACGACGACAGGTTGTAGTACGTTCAGCACGGTACAGGATTGGTTCGCTTCTGAGGGCGAGGACCTGACTGCGCCGGTAGAGCTAGAGCGCATCGATGCGACGGTTGATGTCAAAAAGCAGTGGTCTACGTCGATCGGCGACGGTCAAGGCGACGGCTTCTTTAAAATCACGCCGGTATTGGCAGACGGCGTCATTTATGTCGCATCGAGCGAGGGTGAGGTTGCCGCAATCGATGCCGCCGATGGCGACAAGCGCTGGAACGTCTCGCTAGAGAGACCTATTTCGGGTGGTGTTGGATACCACGAAGGCAGTTTGTATCTCGGTGGTGCCGATGGCTCAATTATGCAGCTGTCTGCCGAGGACGGCTCAGTTGTTTGGGAGGCACCCGTTTCAGGTGAGGTATTGGCACCACCTGCGGTTTCCGATGATTGGGTTATCGTTCAAACCTACGACGGAAAGTTGCTGGGCTTTGAGACCGGCGCTGAAGAGCCCGCTTGGACCTATACGAGCGACGTTCCTGTGCTCACTATCCGAGGGACATCTACGCCATTGCTGGTCGGTGATACCGCGATTGCAGGCTTCGCTGACGGAAAGGTGGTGGCGATTGACGTTGATTCGGGTAACACCGCTTGGGAATCTCGAATAGGCATACCGCAAGGTGGCTCTGAAATCGATCGCATTGTGGATATCGACGGTGTCATTACCGTTCAAGGCATCGAGCTATTTGTTTCGAGTTATCAGGGTCGCGTTGCCGCGCTCGACCTCCGAACGGGTAGAAAGATCTGGCAGCAAAACGTTTCTTCGGTCACGGGGACGTCGGTTGGTTTTGGTAATGTGTACGTTGCAGATGTCGACGGTACGGTTAGTGCGTTTCTTAGAAATGGACAGGGTGCCCGTTGGCAAAATATCGAGCTTGGCTATCGAGAGCTCTCTCGCCCTACACCCATAAACAGCTATGTTGCCACGGTGGATTTGGAGGGGTACCTACACTTGCTGTCTCAGGTTGATGGTCTGATCGTTGGACGCTCCAAGGTCGCCGGTGGACCCGCACGTGCTGACATGATTTCAGCAAATGGCCGCCTATTCATTTTGGATGACGAAGGTAAGCTGTCCGCATTTGAGCTGGAATCAGCGGACTAATCGAATGATACCTGTCATCGCCTTGGTTGGACGGCCCAATGTCGGGAAGTCAACGCTGTTCAATCAGCTGACGAAGACGCGTGACGCCCTTGTTGCCGACTACTCAGGCTTAACCCGTGATCGAAAGTACGGCGAGGGGAAGCTGGGTGAGCAGCGCTTCATGGTCATCGATACGGGTGGCATCACGGGTGAAGAGCAAGGCATCGATGCGGCAATGGCGGCACAGTCGCTCGCCGCCATCGACGAAGCGGATGTTGTACTGCTCATGGTCGATGGTCGTGCCGGACTGCAGGTGGGTGATCAGACCTTGGTTCGTTTGCTGCGCGAGCGCAATAAACCGTTTGAACTAGTCGTCAACAAAATCGACGGCGTCGGCGAGGACGTCGCCGCAAGTGATTTTCATAGTTTGGGTGTCGGTGCCCTGCATACGATAGCGGCAACGCACAATCGCGGCATACGCTCCATGATTACAGAGGTGCTCGAGCCCTTTGACAGCGAGTTGCCGGCAGCTATCGAGCTCGACAGTGGCATTCGTGTCGCCATTGTAGGTCGACCCAATGTAGGCAAATCAACGCTGGTGAATCGCTTGCTCGGCGAAGAGCGTGTGGTTGTATTCGATCAACCTGGGACCACGCGAGACAGCGTTTTTATTGAGTTCGAGCGCCACGGTCATGCTTACACGCTGATCGATACGGCCGGCGTTAGGCGCCGCAAGAACGTAAAAGAGACGGTCGAAAAGTTCTCCATCGTTAAGACATTGAAAGCGATCGACCAGGCAAATGTCGTCATTCTGCTCATGGATGCGCGCGAGGGTGTGGTTGAGCAAGATTTGCACCTGCTGGGTCAGTGTATCGAAGCAGGGCGAGGACTCGTGGTCGCCCTCAACAAATGGGATGGGATGGATGCCGACGAGCGTGAGCGCGTAAAGGTCGAGTTACAACGTCGATTGCTGTTTGTTGACTATGCGGATATTCACTTTATTTCTGCACTCCATGGTACCGGTGTTGGCCACCTCTACGAATCGATTCATGGCGCCTATGAATCCGCCACACGAAAACTAACCACGCCGCGGTTGACTAAATTATTGGAAGACATCATTGCGAGTCATCCCCCACCCATGGTCAGCGGTAGGCGCGTGAAGCTGCGCTATGCGCATATGGGTGGCCATAACCCACCGCGTATCGTTATACACGGGAATTCGACCGACAATTTACCGCAAAGCTATGTGCGCTATCTTGAGAACAGTTTCCGCCGAGAGTTAGACCTTTCAGGCACGCCAATACGCATCGAGCTGCGTACGGGAGATAACCCTTACGCCGGGCGCCGCAATAAGCTCACAGAGCGACAGGTCCAGCGTCGCCGCCGAATGGTGTCTCACATCAAGAAGTCTGAGAAAAAGCGCAAGAATAAAAAAACGCAGGCGTGAGTTAACGACGGCAATCGACCATATATTCATATTTTTGATGGGAAAGATATAACTCATTTATTTCAAAAATAAAGCGTCGTCGATCATAGTTCGCACATCACAAACGAATCCGTGAATAACGGGAGTGCACTATGAGTCATTATCTTGAGCAGGTAGAAAAACTAGCCGGTATCGGAACAGCTGCGAACGGCGTCAACGCAGAGCACGCAGTGCGTATGCGCCTCCAAAATCGTTTTAAGACAGGTTTGGATGTCGCGAAATATACCGCCGACATCATGCGCCGCGATATCGACAACTACGAGCAAGATACCTCGCAGTACACTCAGTCTCTCGGCTGCTGGCACGGTTTTATAGGTCAGCAGAAGATGATCGCGATCAAGAAGCATTTCGGTGACACAAACCGTCGTTACTTGTACCTGTCGGGCTGGATGATTGCAGCGCTACGTTCTGAGTTCGGTCCACTTCCCGATCAGTCGATGCATGAAAAGAGCTCCGTACCTGCGCTAATTGAAGAGCTATACACCTTCTTGCGTCAGGCTGACGCCCGCGAAATGGGTGGTTTGTTCCGTGAGCTGGATGCAGCTCGTGCATCAAACAACGAAGTTCAAGAGCGCGCAATCCTTAACCAGATTGATAACTTCCAAACACACGTTGTTCCAATCATTGCGGATATCGATGCGGGCTTTGGTAACGAAGAAGCGACGTATCTTCTAGCGAAGAAAATGATCGAAGCCGGTGCTTGTGCGATCCAGATCGAAAACCAGGTCTCCGACGAAAAGCAATGTGGTCACCAAGACGGCAAAGTAACGGTTCCTCATGCGGACTTCCTGGCGAAGATTCGTGCTGTGCGTTATGCATTCATCGAGCTCGGCGTGGAGAACGGTATCATCGTTGCGCGCACCGACTCACTGGGAGCCGGCCTCACCAAGCAGATCGCTGTGACAAACGAGCCAGGTGATCTTGGTGATCAATACAATAGCTTCCTCGATGGCGACGTTGTTCAAAGTGCTGATGATTTGGCAAACGGCGATGTGGTTGTGAAGGCGAATGGTCAGCTGTTGCGTCCTAAGCGTCTTGCTTCAGGCCTGTTCCGATTCAAGCCTAATACGGGTGAAGACCGCGTCGTACTCGATTGTGTGACCTCGCTGCAGAATGGTGCTGACCTTCTCTGGATCGAGACTGAAAAGCCACACGTCGGTCAGATTGCAGGCATGGTTAATCGCATCCGCGAGCAGGTGCCCAACGCGAAGCTGGTTTATAACAACAGCCCCTCGTTCAACTGGACGCTCAATTTCCGCCAGCAGGTATTCGACTCGTGGGCAGAAGAGGGGAGAGATCTATCAAGCTATGCGCGCGATGGTTTGATGTCAGCTGACTACGATGAAACTGAACTAGCGATTGAAGCGGATCGTCGCATCCAGTCGTTCCAAGCAGATGCCGCGCGTGAGGCAGGCATTTTCCACCACCTCATCACGCTGCCGACCTACCATACCGCTGCCTTGTCGACTGACAACCTGGCTAAAGAGTACTTCGGTGAAGCAGGCATGCTCGGTTACGTTGCAGGCGTGCAACGCAAGGAGATCCGCCAAGGCATCGCCTGTGTTAAGCACCAAAATATGGCCGGATCCGATATGGGCGACGACCACAAAGAATACTTCTCAGGTGACGCAGCCCTTAAAGCGGGCGGTTCAGACAACACAATGAACCAGTTTGGATGAACATGCCCAGTGTTCTAGGCGCCCGGTCTAATGACCGGGCTTTTTTTTGTCTGTTACTTGCTATTTCTCAAACCTAATAGCAAAGTTCCAAAATGAAATGGGAGAATATCAATGAGCAGGTCTGCTCTGTCGCTCGAGCGCTCTCTATCGTGGGAGAGCGATGGACCCTGCTGATCATCCGCGACGCCTTTAAGGGTACGCGGCGCTTTGAAGGTTTTCACAAAAATTTAGGTGTGACACGTCACCGCCTCTCCGAGCGTTTGGCGATGCTCGTTGATGAGGGCGTACTCACCAAGGTACCGTACAGCACGCATCCTGTGCGCTTTGAATATCGGCTCACGCGAAAAGGTCTAGGGCTATATCCGGTACTGATGACCTTAAGTCAGTGGGGTGATCAGTGGTTGAGTGATGAGCAAGGTGCTCCCGTAAAGTATTGGCATAGTGCCTGCGCCAGTGACTGTCATGCGGTCTTGGCTTGCAGCGAGTGCGGAGAGCCTTTGCGAGCTGAGGAGGTCTCAGCCAAGAATGGCGCCGAACTTGGCGATTATGTGGCACACTTAAAACAACACGGATTGCCAATACCGACCGATGCTGAGTTGCCAAAGCTGGCCGGCGAGCATCGTAAAACCAAAAACATAACCAGAAGCTAAACCACAACCAATGGAGCGGTCAGATGAATCAGCAGGTTAACAGTCTCATCATGAATGCAGACGAGAATATGGGGAATGTCGAGCGCTCGCCTTTGGATGAGCAACTGTTTCGCAAACAGCGCCTCGCAGCGGCGCTTCGTATTTTTGGTCGATTTGGCTTTGACGAAGGTGTGGCAGGGCACATCACTGTTCGAGATCCGCTTGATCCTGAGACCTTCTGGGTAAATCCTATGGGCCGCTCGTTCAAGATGATGCGAGTTTCAGATCTCATACGTGTTGATCACGATGGAAATATTGTAGAGGGCAGCGGGATATTGAATGGCGCCGCTTTTACAATTCACAGTCAAATTCATGCCGCGAGACCTGAGGTAACCGCCGCTGCCCATGCTCACTCTATTTATGGGAAAACATGGTCCTCATTGGGTCGACTGCTCGATCCGCTGACTCAAGATGCTTGTGCGTTTTATGGTGACCACGCTCTGCTCGACGATTACACCGGCGTCGTTGTTGATATGACTGAGGGTGAGCGCTTAGCGGCGACCTTAGGCGACAAGAAAGCCATTGTGCTGAAAAACCACGGACACCTCACTGTTGGGCAATCAGTGGAGGAAGCGACTTGGTGGTACGTGACAATGGAGCGTTCCTGCCAAGCACAGTTGCTTGCGGAGGCGGCAGGTGAAACAAAGCCTATCCCCCATGAAATGGCGGTCCATACCCAAAAGCAAGTCGGTAGCACGCTTTCTGGCTGGTTCAGTGGGCAACCGTTATTCGATGTCATCTTGAGCGAGCAGCCCGAGCTTTTAGACTAATTTTTATCTACACCACGTTGCGGGCTCTCGCCCGCGTCGTGCGTGTTTCAAGCCCACCGTAGTGAAGTTGGCACACCAATAGTGTGATTTTATCCGACCGTAAGACGGTCTTTTGTGTCCGCATGACTATGATGAGTCTACAGGCTGGGTGTTATCGCAGGTCGCTCAAGACTCCAAGCCCTCTTTTTAGGGCGCTTCATCAACCGTCAGAGTGCCTCGTTGAATCGAGAGCGATCAAACGAGACGAGCAGTAATCCAACATTCGCCGCCTGAACAATCAATAATGGGTAGTGGATGACCTGCACAAGACTCGTTGAGTTATCGGTATTCAGCCAAGCACGCGCGAACATATAAAACCCAGCGGCAAAGGCCAGCCCCAACAAGGCACCTATCGATTTACCAATATCGAGATGCTTTAAACTGTCTTTGGCAACAACGAGCGTCTCTAGTCGGCCAAGGTAGCTACCGAAGATAAGCGCAAGCTGAAACCCGAGATAAATCCCCGCCGCGAGTGCGAATCCGTTGGGATAGATCAGGATGGCGAGGACGCTCATGAGTGCAATCAGCTCAACGCCCAGTGAGATGCGAAAGAAAGCCTTGAGATTGAACAGTTTCGAATAGCCCAGTGCGACCAGCCATGTACCTAAACTGAAGCCAATACCGCCTGCGGAAAAGACCTCGGGCGGCAGAGGCGTCATAAGGCCCACATAGGCCGTGCCCCAGACGCCCTGGAAAAATGCGTTCGTTGCTTTGTAGCCTATAAAAGGCTTAAGTCTCAGGGCAGGGTGGGTGGTCTCTGACACCTAAAAATCCACGCCTTTACGGGCTTTGATCCCGGCCCTGAAGGCGTGTTTAACCTCTTTTACCTCCGAGACCGTATCCGCAAGCTCCTGCAATGCTGCACCACCACCGCGACCTGTGACGACAACACTTTGCTGCTCAGGCCGCTGACGAATCGCGTCCAGCACCACAGTCTCCTCGAGATAGTCGAAAGACAGCATGTAGGTCAGCTCGTCGAGAATGACGAGATCATAGGCGGGGTCCTTCAACATACGCTGAGCTTCGCCCCAAGTTCGCTCTGCGGCTTCGATATCCGATTGGCGATCCTGTGTATCCCAGGTAAAGCCTGTTCCCATCTGATAAAAGTCAGTTTCCGGGAGGTTTTCTCTAGCAAATAACTCCTCGCCTGAGAGTTGCTCGCCTTTAATGAATTGTACGATGCCTACGCGATGTCCATAACCCATCGCGCGCATGACCATTCCGAAAGCAGAACTTGTCTTGCCCTTTCCGTTGCCAGTAAGGAGCAGGACAAGACTTTTTTCAGTATCAGCAGCTGCGATCGATGCGTCGACATTGCTTTTCTGCTTTTCCATCGAAGCTTTGTGCTTGGCGTCTTTGCTCATATTTCTTGCCTAAATAGATACATTGAGACCGAGGTATAGCGTTCTACCAGGGCTGCGATAACCGACGATATCAGAGTAGCCCTCATTGGTGAGATTCTCTGCACGCACTGAGACATTCAGGTCCTCGGTGACCGCGTAAGTGAAGGAGCCATCCATAACAGTGTATTCACCAAGCGTTGTACCAAAGCCATCGCTCCGGTCACCTGTATAGCGCGCCAGCAATAGCCAGTTGACCTTTTCGCCGCCGAACCGCGCCGAGATCTGTGCCGTCGTCTCGGGGCGATAGGGGAGGTCATTGCCCGACACGTCCTCTGCTGAGAGATCGCTCACGAAACCCTCCAGTGTGACGCCTTCACCAACCGCCCAAGAAGCGGTAGCTTCAATGCCGCTGAATTGGCTGGTGCCAGGCACTTGAATGTAGCCACCGGCAAACAAGGCGGGGTCGTAGCTGTAAATGATCGCATCACTCACCTCTTGGTCGAAGTAGGTCAGTTCCCAGGCGACATCGTCTTGATTACCGCGAAGACCCATCTCCCAGCCTTTGCTCTGCTCTTCTTTGAGCGCATTATCTCGTGCTGCAGGGAGTGCAAACGGTGATTGGTTAGAGCCTACCTCGTAAGGAGAGGGTGCTCTGAACCCCGTTCCGTAGGCAGCTTTAAAAGCGATTCCCTCGAGGCCTGTCTTGGTTAGCGCTGTGAGGCGCCAGGACGTATAGCGGCCGAAGTCTTCGTTGTCATCGCTACGAACGGCGGCCGAAAGGGTAGCTCGCTCGCTAGCACGCCGAATATTAAGGAAAACGGCCTCATTATCGCGACTTCTCGCGGTGCCAAACCCGTCGTCGTAGCTTTGCTCATTGAGATCGAGACCAACGTTGAGGTCTATGCCCTCGGACAAAGAGCGATTGTGCGACAAGGACAATTGCTCGTTAGAGCCTTTTAGTGCGAACTGGAAAATTTCATCAGTGAAGTAAGCGCGATCGCTGTCACTCTCGCTGATACTGAGCCGCGTTGAGTGCCCATCACCTATGTTACGCACGACAAGCCCTTGGGTTGCATTTTTGTACCCATCGGAGCAGTCATTACTCGAGATGAAGCTAAAGTTCTCGTCGAATCGACCACATCCGTCGTAATCGGTGGTTGCGTCGATGTCTCTCGCGCTCAGCGTCGCAGACCAACCATTCCACTCAGGCGTTGTATAGCTGAGCTGAACGCTGTCGTTGTCGTAGCCGTCATTGTCCGCAAGTTGGGTATCACTGTTGAGTGCATTGAAACCGTCCATCCCAACGTGGTTGAGTACAGCGGTAAGTTCACCAAAAGCCATCGTTCCCGTGCTAGCCACCAGGGACTCGGTTTCAAAACCGTAGCCGCCGCGTTCTGCAGAAATATCTATGCTGGCCTGCTCGCCACCTCGTCGGCTTGTTAACGAGACGACGCCTCCGGCATCAGCACCCCACAGAAGGCCTTGAGTGCCCCGCAGTACCTCGATGCGCTCGAGGGAGCCCGCCACAATGTGTTCCATCCTCGGCACAATTTGTGGGGAGGAGGGGTCACTGATATCGATGCCGTCGATTAATACGCGTGTTCTGAAGCCATCTTGTCCTCGGACGCGAATCCCACTGACCGCGCCAATGCCGCCCGTTTGCGTTGTTGAGATGCCGACTTGAGAACGTAACAATTGAGGCAATGTCGCTGAGCCGAGAGCTGAAATGAGTTGGCGATCCAAAACGTTGACGGAAACCGCAAGCGATTCAATACCCGTTTCAACGCGATCCGCTACGACGACGGTTTCTTCAACCTGATCAGCCATAGCAAAGCTAGACGAGATAACGAGAGAGACCGCTAGGACAAGAGGGTTTTTGCGCGTGGCCATATTGGCTCCATTTTTATCTGGAGCAGTAGGCGGGCAAAGAGGCCAGCAGCGTAAACAGCACGAAGCGATCTCCCTGCTGGAGCCCACCGCGCCATCGGGTTTTGGTTGTCAGGCAGGTATCGGGCTTTGCATACGAAGTGCATTTACCGTTGCGGGGGCAGCGCTGGCTCATCCAGACTTCCCTTTTAACCTACCCGGGCGTTTCCACCTGTAGGCACCTGAGCCGCGGACACTACGCCCATGATTTGTCTGAGTCAATGAGATTTTGTGCTAGGGTTCGCGCATGCAATTTTCCGACAAAGTTCCGAGCAAATGACTGACCAAATCAGGACGTGTGTTACTCAGTGGTATGACTTCGTCACGGAGCGACTGGGTCGTGAACCAAGAGGTTTTTGCGATGTCTCTGCGTTCAATAAAAACGGAAAGCCGGCGGTCATCCGCGTTAGTTCGGTTGTGGATGAAAAGCCCTTCCCAACCATGTTTTGGCTCATCGATGCGGAAATTTCGCTGAAAATAGATCGCCTTGAAGCTGCTGGCTGGATCGCCAAGCTTCAAGAGATGGTTAACGAGAGTAGTGCAATCAAGCAACAAATGAAGCAAGCACATGAGGCGCACAATACGTTGCGCGATAGGTTTTTGGGTGAAGAAGAGCGTATGCTCCTTCACTCGCGAGGCATGATGTCCGCACTATCGGATCGCGGTATTGGCGGGATACAAGAGCCGGACCGAATTCGGTGCCTACATACTTGGTACGCTGCACACATGGTTGAGCCCAATTGCGTAGGCGGGGCGGTCGATCAGTTGATGAGAAGTACCGAAGGGTTTGAGTGGCGACTATCCTAAGATTCGGTGGTCCTCATCTCATGGATTCCTAACGCCTTTAAGACCTAGCGTCTTTGACAAAAAGTCTTGTAAGTACGCGGCTCAATGCCGATTGAGCCGCGCCTCAAACCAGAGCCTGTCGTTTACATCGTGAAGTGGCAGAAGCAAAGCTTATTGCCCTCTGCGTCTCTAACGTAAGCACCGTAAAACAGGCCTGGCACGCGCTCACCTGGCTCGCCGTCACAGGTGGCGCCTAGCTCAATAGCCTTTGCGTAGAGTGCGTCGACACCTTCAGGGCTTCCGCCGTGGAAGGCAACCATTGTGCCATTACCGGCTGTGGGTGCTTGTTCGTCGTAAGGCGTGCAGATAGCCAAAGCGGCCTGCTCCATTGAAGAACCAAAGAAAACGATGCGATCGGTTCCCATCAATTTCTTCCAACCCATTCCTGCTGTGAGTGCGGAATAAAACTCTGTAGCAGCGGGTAAATTTGAGGTGCCGAGTGTGACGTAACCGAGCATGTTTATTTCCTTTTTTGAGTAAGTGATGTGTTACTTTAACGCGAGGGCGATCCTCGCACGAGGTTATAGAAACGGCGCTTTTTGTACCACTTTTGAGCGATGATTATTTGAGTTTTGGGGGTCTCTACAATATGGAGCTATGGCTTGCCGGCCTGACCTTGGTGGGTTTAATTGGCGCACTGGTTTTTTCGCGAGTGCACGCGACGGTGCTCTTCTTAATTGCCGCGTTGTTTTGCCTCGTTGCCGGTCTTGTCAGCATCGATACCTTTTGGTCAAAAACGACCAATGAGGGGCTGGTCACTTTAGTGCTGCTTATTTTATGTGCTGTTGCACTTGAGCGCTTGCCGTGGCTCGGCATGCTGTCGCGTCTGGTTGATTCACCAAGATTGTCTTGGTCCGTTGCAAGGATAGTTGCTATTGCGGCTCCCATGTCTGCCGTGCTCAACAACACTGCTGTTGTTGCGAGCTTGGCAAATGTTTTGCGCCGTAGCGAGTACCACGCCTCTTCCCGATTACTCTTACCGCTATCGTATGCCGCCATTCTGGGTGGTACGCTCACGCTCATCGGTACCTCTACTAACCTTATTGTCAGTAGCTTTTTGGAGGATCAACGAGGCGTTGGATTGGGGTTCGGAGATTTCTTTGTCATTTCGGCGCCAGTGGTTCTCCTGGTGGGGTGCCTCTTGGTGATCCTTGCGCGACGATTGCCCACTCGAGAAAACTTCGAAGCTAATGAAACTGAATACACGCTAGAGGCTGAGGTGGACGAAGCGGGTGCCTTGGTTGGGAAAACCGTCGAGGTTGCGGGCCTTAGGGCGTTAGAGACCCTCTATCTTGCGGAGATCCTTCGTGATGGCCGGAGGATCAAACCAGTCTCCCCGACCGATATATTGTTGTCGGGTGACCGACTCGTTTTTACCGGTGATGTCTCTGATGTGGCGCGCATTGATCACGTGGAAGGTCTGAGTACGTTTGCCAAAAGAGAGGGTTTGATGCAGAGCGAGCTGACTGAGGTGCTTGTTGCACCTGGCTCGATTCTTGACGGCAGATCCGCCAAATCGCTCGGATTCCGAGCGCGATTCAATGCGGCAATCGTTGCAGTCCAACGCGACGGCCAGCACGTTGAGGGGAGGCTGGGTGAGTTGCCACTCCGTGCAGGGGATTTACTCGTGTTGGCGACAGGCGATGACTTTGCCGAGCGTAAAAATCTTAGCCGCAACTTTATCCTTTTGTCGGACAGTTTGGACGTGCGTCTAATGGACTCTGCGGCGGGGTTTCTTGCCACTGCCGCTTTGTTGGTCGTTATTGTCATGGCTGCATTGGGAACGATCCCGCTGTCCCTGGGTCTTTTACTATTGCTCGTTGGCTTTTGGGCGGCAGACGTTGTGAGTGTTGATGATTTGCGACGTCGTTTTCCCTTTGATATTTGGATATTGGTTTCCTCTGCCTTGGTCGTTGCGGACGCTATGATCGAGAGTCAACTTGTCGCGAGCTTGGTTGGTTCGGCGATGCCTTTGCTGTCAGGCAGTCCACCGTTCCTCGGATTAGTCCTCGTATTTGTGTTGACGCTGATACTCACCGAGCTGATTACGAATAACGCAGCCGCTGCGCTTATGTTTCCTATTGGTTACGCATTGGCAGAGGCGTCGGGTGTTGATGTCATGCCGTTCGCGCTGGCAGTGGCATTTGCGGCAAGCGGCTCGTTTCTGACGCCCTACGGTTACGCGACCAATCTCATCGTGCAAAACATCGCCGGTTACACACGTGGCGACTATTTGCGCTTTGGCTATCCTATTACCCTTGCCTATACCGTTGGCGTATTGGCTATGCTGCATACGGTATACTTTGCACCAGCGTGAGCGCGGTTTACTGTCTTTGAGTCGAGCGCTAAACGCGCTTAACGCAATTCGGTCAACAACGCGCAGAAAAGGAAGCGACGATTTATGAGACCCAGTGATGTGTTGTCGGCGCAAGAGCGTGAACAGTTGCTCGAGCGAAGCGACTTTCGTGCATGGATGCATGTTCTGAGTACTTGGACGCTTATCTTTGGCATCCTTTTGCTCGTAGGTTATTTCCCAAGTGTGATGACGCTGCTCCTCGCCTGGATTGTGCTGCCGGGCAGACAGCTGAGTCTTGCCGTATTAATGCACGAAGCGGGGCACGGCAGCCTTTTCAGAACGAGAGGCTTAAATACCTGGGTAGGGCAGTGGCTGTGTGCGCTTCCCACCTTGGGAGACCTCGCGTCCTACGCACGAGGCCACACGGCGCATCACCGCCTTGCTGGGACGGATGAGGATCCTGACCTACCTAACTATCGCGCTTACCCCATTAAGAAACGTAGTCTCTATCGCAAATGGACGCGTGATTTGACGGGCCAAACGGGGTTCAAGTTGTTAGCTGCCTTGGCCACCGGAGCCGGCAGTCAAATGAGCAAAGAAACCGTCGGTTCGTCCAACTTATTGGCCAAACAGGTCCTTGTGCACCTTGTTTTTGCATCGATTCTTATCGCTTTGGGCGTGGGTTGGACATGGTTCGTTTGGATGGGGACTTTCTTAACGTCTTATATGTGGGTTGTTCGACTTCGCCAAGTGGGCGAGCACGCGGTGGTGCCTGACCTCTATGACTCAGACGTGCGCATGAATACGCGGACGGTTGAGGCACCATTTTGGCAGCGCTTTTTGCTGGCACCTAACAATGTGAATTTCCATATGGAACACCACTTCATGGCGGGTGTTCCTTGCTACAACCTGCCGAAACTACGGTCTATATTGAAGTCCAAAGGCCTGCTTGATGACGTTCACGAGGTCAGGGGTTACGGGCAAGTTCTCAAGCTTGCGGTGGCTGATTAGTCTCGCTGTCAGTCACAGCAGTGCCTGCAAGGTCGATGCAGATAATAACATCTTGGGAACAGCGAACAGC
>JAYOAN010000012.1:0-2736 GCA_038104285.1 Halieaceae bacterium | reverse complement strand
GAACAGCGAACAGCCAACATTTGACCACGCTGCGATCGCCATCTTTTACGAAAGCTTCCACGGCGCTGCTTACAACGTCAGTTGTAAGTGCTGTTCGGCTCTTGCGTTAACTGCGCGATGTTTTTGTGCCTCGACTTAAGTAACCCAGTCCATCACGGGGCTAGCTGGAATCATCAGCGACGTGTGAAGCCTGAAACACAGGCTAATCGGTGGCTTTTAAACGCATAGCACCTTCTCTGGACTTAGCGTTATTTGGGATTCTGTTAACCCCTAGATGGGGTCGGTGAATAGATGACCAAGGAGGGTCGTAATGAAGCAACTTAAAACGTTAGCGGTACTCGCACTTTCGATGGGAATGTCACTTACTGCTGTGGCAGCCCCACCCGATGCGCTTATCAATAATCATCTCTCGCTGCCTGGCGAAATGACCAAGTCGATTATGCTCGATACGGATATTTCTGAAGTTCGCGGTGAAGTTTGGCCGATCATATTTGGCGTGGTTGCGGTTGATCTTGCGCTTCAAACGTATTTTTACGGGGTCTATGTGCCTTCAACGCGAAGAGGCTAATTAGCGAGTCTGAGGCAAAACTAGGATTATCGTCTGAGGGCGGTAATCCTTTTTACACTTATAGATGGGCGCGTATGAATGCAAATTGAGGCCAAGTTGGTTCAAAAAATACAGAGTAAAAAGACCGAGGCGATAGTCGTAGGAGAGGTCTCGGGCAGTTTTGGGTCGTGTGTTTTCTCTTTGTGCCGATAGCTTTTAGAGAAGATCACATAGACAAAGCTCAATAGACAAAGACCATAAATACTAGGAGTGAGTTATGTCGTCTGCCAGCGATCAACTGCAAGCTAAGTTGTCAAACCAAGAGAATGAAAAGAAGAGAAATAGTACATTTTTGAGCGAGATTGCGGCCCCGGTCATTACATGGACCGCGATAGCCGCAACCTACGCCAGCCTGCAATCTGAGGCGTCAAATACAGCTGCTTGGGGCGCCATCATGTTTGCTCTTTTTGGGCTCCAGGTAGGTTTAGCTACGTGGAAAGTTCGAAACTGATAGCGCTGCTTTTGGCTGCGCTGGTCTCGACAATGCTGGTCGCAGCCAATACGAATCAGGTAAATCCTCAGAAAGGTCTTCCAGAGAAGATTGAGCAGAGCCTTATTGGTTCCAAACGGGCCGTTGATTCCAAACAAGCCGCTGATCCCAACCAAAAAGTACCGCTGATTCTGCAAACGAATAGCGCAAACTGCGGGCTGGCATCGCTCGCAATGCTGCTCTCTTACTATTCGGGGACACCCGTATCGCTGGCGTCACTCGAGCGCACAGCGACGATTTTACTTAGCGCAAGCTCCAAGAGATGGAGGGCCGAGGGGTACTCAGTTGGAGAGCTACAATCTCTGGCGAGCGCCTATGGAATGCCCATTCGCGCTGCACGTATCGGAGCCGCAGAGCTGAAGTCGCTGACATTTCCACTGTTAGCCTGGATCGATCTCGGAAGCACTGGCCACTTCACGGTTGTTCAATCTTTTCAAGAAGGCGAAGTATCCCTAGCGGATCCGACACGTGGTTATCTTCGACTTGGCAAGGCCATGTGGGATCGCCTGTGGCTCAAGGGCGATACAGGCATTGTTCTCTTCGTTGATTAGCTAGGTGACCGAATCGCTACGGCTCTAATAAAACAGCTTCGCCCTAGCTTAGGTCAGCTTAAGTCGTTGTATTGCCACCCAAGCGTGCTCAATGCGTCGCTCTCAGCCGTTTTGGTATCAGTCAGGACCACTGAGCAGGCAAACTCGGGTTTGAGGTAAGTGCTCGCGACCCTGCACAGATCATCGTGGCTGGTATTGATAATGGCTTCGCGAAGCTGGCGTTTCTGCTCCAAGGTTCTGTTGTAAAGAGCGTCGTAGAACGCCTTCTTAACCTCGCCTGCGGGTGATGCTGGTTTGTCGAGGCTGGAAATCACGCTGAGGATGGCTTCTTCTAGCGCATGCTCATCCGCTTTTGAGTTCAACAACCACTCAACCGACGCATCAAAGTCCGCCAATGTATCGATATTACGCGGATCACGATACGAGAAGAACCGGAATGCCCCGACATTGGCATCATGACTTGCACCACCCCCATAAGCGCCGCCTTGCTCGCGTATGGCACGGTGTAAGAAACCATTTCGCAAATAGGCACCGAGTACCGTAAGAGCTGGTGCATCTGGGTGTCCACTCGAGACGGTCGGGAAGGCTTTGGCGCAGAAGTTCACCTGCGTATTCGCCACCCATATTTGATTGGTTTGCTCTTGCTTTGCACCCGGGGTCCACACCGAATTGTCGGTAGCAGACGCGAGCTCACCCGCTGCACTCACCAGCGCATTGGCTGCCTCGTCGAGACTTTGCGGATCGCTTACGGTCAGCAGGTTCACAGACGGCGCGGCAAGCAGGAGATCTCGCAGGTCTGAGAGTTCTGCGCTTAGACTATCAAGCGCCGACGCATCAGCGAGACCGTTGTCCAGTGCTCTCAGGTTCGCTATGCCTGCCAGACCACTCTGACTGTGGTAGAGGCTGGCAAGCGCGCTCATACCCGCACTGGCAGCGGTCATAGCAAGGCTGTGGCCCGCGCCCGAGATACTTTGATCACGGCGCGCACGCATTTGACTGATCAGTTCCTTGATGCGATCAGTCTCGTTAAACGTAGCTCGTGTAAGCGTATCCATCATCAGTGCGACCTGATCGGGAATACGATTGGC
>JAYOAN010000136.1:0-4178 GCA_038104285.1 Halieaceae bacterium | reverse complement strand
TGTAAGAATTGGGATACGCTCTATCGGCCAGCCCGCTAAATCAACCTTACGAGACCTCTATGCGAAGCCCAATTATCGTCGCGCTTGACTATCCGACACTCGAACAGGCCCTCGCTTGCGCGACGCAATTGGATCCTTCGGTCGTTCGTGTAAAGGTCGGTAAGCAGCTCTTCACAAGCGTGGGGCCAGCCGTTTTGTCTGCGCTCCATGAGTTGGGGTTCGATGTTTTTCTGGACCTAAAATTCCATGACATTCCCAACACGGTAGCGGGTGCAGTGGGCGCCGCTGCAGACCTGGGTGTTTGGATGGTCAATGTGCACGCCTCAGGTGGGCGAAGGATGATGGAGGCAGCGGCAGATGCTGTCGCCAAGCGCGGCAACAAAACACAATTGATTGCCGTGACTGTGCTCACGAGTATGGATCAGAATGACCTTTCCGAGCTTGGTATCGCAGAGACACCCACTGATCGCGTGATGAGGCTTGCGAGGCTGGCTGAGTCAAGCGGTATGGACGGTGTTGTCTGCTCAGCGCAGGAGGCGACCTTGCTCAGTCGCCAGTTTGGCCGCGACTTCTCGTTGGTTACGCCGGGCATCCGCTTGCCTGAGGATGAGGCAGGGGATCAACGCAGGGTAGTCACGCCTTGGGATGCTATCGACGGTGGATCGACGCACTTGGTAATGGGGCGTTCGATTACGGGTGCATCATCTCCCGCGGCGGTTGTGGATCAGGTTGCTGCCCGGCTCGCGTCATCAAATTCTTCCTAGTTTCATCCAGCCGTGCCAACGATCTCGTGGCCGACCCGCTACCAACAGTATTTTCCTTGTCACTCATTCGAGTTCTCAACCACAAGGAAAATAAATATGTCTTCAAACATAGAAAGCACTCATCAGTTTTTTCAGTCCTCGGCATCGCAACATCGCTTCTCGCACTATTGGCTAGGTCTTTTGCTCGCAGCAGTCCTTAGCTTTTTTATGGTCGAGTCTGTGACGGCCGCTCAGACGGTCAACATCAACACGGCGGACATCGCTACGTTGACAGAGGAGTTATCAGGTGTCGGGCCAAAGTTGGCGCGCCGGATTGTCGAGTTTCGCGAGCGTCATGGCGACTTTGAATCCGTAGCGGCGCTCGGAGATGTAAAAGGTGTCGGAGAGGCAATTCTGCTCAAAAACGCCGATAAAATTATTCTAGAGTAATGGTCCTCGAAGAGGCCAAGCGTCTCCTGGAGTCGCTCTATCGCATCTGTGCCGGGAGTCGATAGCGCCCCGAGAGCTAAAAGCTGTTAGCATGCGCCCGCCACAGACCGGGGGGCGCTTTTTACATGGATTATGACGTTTTCAATGGAGATGCGGATGGTATTTGTGCGCTGATTCAGTTGCGCCATGCTGATCCTCGTCCGGACGCAACACTGGTGACTGGCGTAAAGCGCGATATCCAATTGCTCGAGCGTGTTCCTACCGATGGTGTTAGTCGTGTTACCGCGCTCGATATATCTTTCGATAAGAACCGTGACCAAGTGATAAGGCTGCTGGGTGCGGGAGCCGATGTCTTTTTCTGCGACCATCATTTTGCGGGCGAAATTCCTGAAGACGGTGGGTTAGAGGTGTTAATTAGCCCGGCTTCTGAGGTGTGCACCAGTGCCCTCGTTAGTGGCCGTCTCCGAGGGCGCTTCGCTGAATGGGCGTCGGTTGGCACATTTGGCGACAACCTCGATGCTACGGCGGATAAATTGATTGCTAATCTGGGCTATGCAGTGGATCGTGACGCGCTCCGTGAGCTCGGTGTCTGCGTTAACTACAACGCCTACGGCGCAAGTCTGGAGGATCTTCATTTCTCGCCGGCAGAGTTATATCAGCGAATGACTCAGTTCGATTCGCCATCAGCTCTGATCGAAGAAGATGGGGAATTATTCGAGACTTTAACCCAGGCTTATCGGCAGGATATGCACTTAGCGAATACCGCTCCCCGTGCCGTTGAGGACGACGATATTGCAGTCGTCTCCCTACCCGATGCTGCTTGGGCGCGCAGAGTGAGTGGCGTTTACGGTAATGACCTGGCCAATCAATCACCGGACCGTGCGCATGCCGTTCTTACAGACATCGAGGGCGGTTACCTCGTAAGCGTGCGCGCACCACTGAGCAACCGCTCGGGTGCTGACGAGGTTTGTAGGCAGTTTGATACGGGTGGTGGTCGTGCGGCTGCCGCGGGTATTAACAAGCTACCTCATGACGATTTGGGGCGTTTTATCGACGCGCTTCGCGCGCAGTGGGCGTAGCTAACTAAAGCGGCTTACCAACGTGAGATTTCACTCTCGAGCTGCTGAAGGAGTTCGAGGGCGGCCTGTTTCGATCCAGAGTCCTGCTTGGTCGGGTAGTGTTTCAAGCGGTAACCGTCAAACAGGCTCAGCAGGTTATCGATGACACTGCCGTCAAAGGGCTGCTCTCTTAATACGAGTGTCCGCGCTGAGTGTTCCAGCGTGCCGTAAAAGACATCGCGCATTTGCCATACGGGCGTTGACGCCTCCAGCTCACCTGAGGCAATACCGCGCTGCATAATGAGGTCAAAAACTCTGACGTACTCGCGTATTTGAGGCAACTGCCTGCCCGGTTCACCGTGGCGCTGACGGGCGCGAGACGTAATCTCAACAATTTTGAAGTCGTCGATGAGAGAGTGGAGGTGATAACTCGCAAGTTCAGTGAGCTGTTGGCTCAACGGAGCATTTGATGTGACTGCGGCTTTTGCGCCTTTTGTGAGCTCCCGCCAAAACCGATCGACAACGGCCTCGAGCAGTTCATGCTTATTCTTGTAGTAGAGATAAACCGTACCCTCGGCCACATCGGCTTTCCGAGCGATCTCAGCCATGCGCGTGCCGTCAACACCAGATTCGCTGAAGAGCGACGCGGCGGCGGCAAGAATGGCCTCCTCGCGTGCTTCAAGTCGTTGTCGCTGGGTGTCGCCCAAAGTGCTTTTCCTCATTCGTGTTGGTTAGATAGTGGCCCGGTATTGGTTGGTGGCGGAGCGGTGAAACCGAGATTCATCTATTGGGTTGCCGTCGATTTTAATACCACCTATAGTCGCTGAGTATGCCTCATTATTAATGAGGCGCAATCATTTTCATGGGAGGTTGCGACCACAGTGGCAGATAAAACGATCAAAATTGGCGGTGCGACAGGGTTTTGGGGCGAAACCGATATGGCTATGGCGCAGTTTTTACGAGAGGGCGATCTCGATTACATCGTCTTTGATTACCTCGCTGAAATTACCATGTCGATCATGGCGCGCGCTCGGGCGTCTGACCCGAAGCTGGGATACGCAACTGATTTCGTCTCCGCTATCGTTAAGCCCAATCTGAAACGTATTGCTAGCTCGGGCATTAAACTGATCAGTAACGCTGGAGGTGTTAATCCAGAAGCGTGTGGCGACGCGTTGAGGGCGATTATTTCGGAGGCCGGACTTGACCTCAAGGTGGTTGTCATTACTGGCGACGACCTTCTCAATGACCTCGATCGGCTTGAGGTCATGAACGCCTCGGAGATGTTCTCGGGTGAAGCATTCCCGCCGAGAGAGAAGATAGCGAGCGCGAATGCTTACATTGGCGCCTTTCCCATTGCCACAGCGCTCGCCGCCGGTGCAGATATTGTTGTTACCGGACGATGTGTCGACAGCGCCGTGACGTTGGGCGCATGCATCCATGAGTTTGGATGGTCTGCAGACGATCTCGATAATTTAGCGGCAGGATCTGCCGTTGGGCATTTGATTGAATGTGGTCCGCAGGCAACGGGTGGGAACTTTACTGACTGGGAGCAGGTTGCTGACTCGCTGCACGAGGTTGGCTACCCGATTGCTGAGGTATGGGAAGACGGAACCGCCGATATTTACAAGCCTGCGAATACTGGCGGTTTGGTTAATCGAGGGACGGTTGCTGAGCAATTGCTGTACGAAATCGGCGACCCCGCAGCTTATATGTTGCCCGATGTCATTTGTGACTTTACCCATATCCAACTCGAGCAAGTGGCTCCGGATCGTGTCCGAATGACACATGCGCGGGGTAGAGGCGTCCCGAAAACCTACAAGACCAGCATGACTTGGGCCGACGGTTGGCGAGCAGGGTCGACCTTTTGGTACGTGGGCCGTCGCGCTGCTGATAAAGCGCGTATTTTTGCCGACGAGGCAGTGACGCG
>JAYOAN010000135.1:0-4199 GCA_038104285.1 Halieaceae bacterium | reverse complement strand
GCGTCTCAGCCCTTCCTTAGCATACCGCTATTAGCGAAGTCTGGAGGCGCACGACTATCTGCAACATTTGCCGCACCCAAGATGCCAACTTATGGCCAGATGGCACGCGTATCGAAATCGTCAACCCTGCGATTAACACGCGTCATTTGCTTAGCCGTTGAAATTGGGCTGAGCTCATTTGAAAGTCGGCGCCCATGAATGGGCGCCTATCTAAGTCTCCTAGTTGCCTAAGCCTGACTAGTAATAAGTGCCTGCGACACGTCCGCAATGATGTCATCGATGTGTTCGATGCCCACAGAGAGACGCACCATGTCGTGGCTGACACCGGCTTTGGTAAGTTCCTCATCAGACAATTGACGGTGAGTTGTACTCGCTGGGTGACAAGCGAGCGATTTTGCGTCCCCAATGTTTACCAGTCGCAGTACCATATCCAGCGCATCAATAAACTTAGCACCCGCCTCTGCGCCACCTTTGATGCCAAAACTCAATATGCCAGAGGCGCGTCCGCCACATATACGCTGACATCGCTCAGCCTCACTACTGCCTTCCAAGCCTGCATAGTTCACCCAACTCACCGCATCGTGCGTTGCCAGATAATTCGCAAGAGCCGTCGCGTTTTCGCAATGTCGCTCCATTCTGAGTGCCAGCGTTTCTAGCCCCTGCATGATCTGGAACGCGCTCTGAGGAGCAAGCGCTGCTCCCGTATTCCTGAGCGGTACGACACGACAGCGTCCGATAAAGGCCGCCTCACCTAGCGCTTCCGTGTAAATCACTCCGTGGTAACTCGGGTCAGGCGTATTCATGATCGCAAAGCGTTCGGGGTCAGCAGTCCAGTCGAACTTGCCAGAATCAATGATGACGCCGCCAATAGTCGTTCCGTGCCCGCCCACGTACTTAGTCAATGAGTGAATCGCAATATCAGCACCGTGATCAAAAACTTTGCAAATCAAAGGAGTTGCCACGGTGTTGTCAACAATCAACGGTACACCATGCTTATGAGCTATATCCGCCCATTGCTGAATATCGACCACATTGCCCTTCGGGTTACCAATAGATTCGCAAAATACTGCTTTGGTATTACTGTCAAACAGATGATCCGCGTCCGCGATACCCTCCGCATCGACCATTCGAGCTTCGATACCTTGGCGCGGAAAAGTGTGCGCAAACAAATTGTAGGTGCCGCCGTACAATTGACTAATAGACACGATATTGTCACCGACACCTGCAATCGCCTCAATTGCGTAACGGATTGCAGCCATACCTGAGGCAACTGTCAGCGCGCCAATCCCTCCCTCTAACGCGGCCATCCGCGCCTCTAGGACGGCGTTGGTGGGGTTCATAATCCGCGAATAAATATTGCCAGGAACAGCCAGATTGAATAAGTCTGCGCCGTGCTGTGTATCGTTAAAGGTGTAAGAGGTTGTTTGATAAATTGGCGTGGTCGCTGCATTCGTCGCAGGATCGCCGTCGTAGCCCGTGTGCAGAGCAATAGTTTCAGGTTTCATTGGTAAGTTACCGCTTAAAATGGGGACACGAAGTTTAAAACCCGAGAAGGCGCCCTACAAAATAATAAAACGTTATTTGTTTAAAACGGCTCCGGTAGTTTCGACCCGCAATCACCTCAGTTGCTTCCTGAAGCGCTCATGCTTCCCTCGATCTATTCCTTGATTAGAGCACGCTCAAAACCACGAAACGACACTCCGAACCCTCTGAGTGAATGTAGGGCTCGACACGAATCTCCTCGACCCGCACCGCCCCCTCTGAGTGAAGCTCAATAATAAGATCAATGAATTCGGTGGCTTCCCAGTAGTCATCACGAACCGTGAACACAACCACCCCACCTGAACGAGTCAGCCTGACTAACTCGCGAAGTGCCTCGGGCACAACATGCGTGGATGTGAAGGTCCCGATGCAAGTAATCGCATCATAAGAAGCTGAAGCAATTGGCACCTCTTTGTTTAGATCGATTTTAGCCAGCGAATGATAAACACCTTTGTCTTGTGCCTTATCCAACATACCTTGAGAGTAGTCGACACCGGACAAGTCGCTGACCCCTGCCCTAGACAAAAGCTCTCCAACGAGCCCTGTACCGCAGCCTGCATCAAGAACGGTAGATCCAACGATGTCGTAGTAGCGCTGTAGAAGTGTCACCGCCATCTGCGGGCTTGTGTAACCCCAGTCATCGAGTAGTTCTTTTTCGTAACGATGAGCCCAATCATCGTAGACGGATATCAGCGCGTCGGTTGATTGCGCATTCAAGATCTTTACATGAACGTCTGCTTGCTTACCCATGGTCATTCACCGTTTCATTTTTGTTTTGCGTGACCTAACAACCCAGAGATTACTGAAGAACATTCAAAACCTCTATCCAAAGTGCAATAAAGCCCTCCCCCCATTACCATGGCCAGGACGAATGCGCGTTCGGTTTAATCTTTTTGGAAACAGTTACTCCCAGCGGTAACGGCGTAAAAACTAGAGATCCTGGTGGTCACTCGGGTGACACTAAAAAACAAATGGATGTCAGAGGCGGGATGTAGCCTCTCTTAGCCGACAAGTTGACCGATAAAGCAGCCATACTCCAACCTGCGTCAAGTTCGAGTAGACTTGTCCAGCGCAGACCTAATCAACACGCTACAACGTAGCAGGTTGAGAGGATACTGAAGCTAAAGACAAAAACTGGAAACACTCATGAATCAACCGCAGAACCCCGATCACTACCCCTCCATCAGCGACGACATCCTGGTCGATAGCGGCGCAGTCGATCCGGTTTACCAAGAAATCTATTCACGGCTTAAAGGCTTTGATCTGGGATCGACCAATGCGTGGACGCGCGGGCAGCCGTTCGACTACTACAAACGTATGCGTGAAGAGTCGCCTGTTATGTGGACACGTGGTCGCAAACCAACATCGGGTTTCTGGTCGGTGTCGCGTTACGAGGATGTGAAGCACGTAGAGCTCAATCCGGATATCTTTTCATCGCAGCGCGGTAGCATGCACATGGCTGTACTACCACCGAGTGGAAAGGCCGATCGCTTGATGTATGCCGCGCATAACTCGCTTATCAATCTGGACGCTGACATCCACCGCGACCTCCGCATCCAGCAATCAGAGTTTTTCTTCCCCAAATACGTCGAGACTCTGAAAGAGCGCGTAGGCGCTAAAATTGACGACCTACTGGATAATCTTGAGCGGCAAGGCCCAGAAGTCGACTTTGCGAAACTCTTCTCCACCGAACTTCCGATGTTTACGCTTTGCGAGATGCTAGGCGTTGATGAAGAGGATCGACCCAACATCATCAAGTGGATGCACTACTTAGAGCTGGCGCCACAGTTTTTGACGCACCCCTTCCGGATGTTTATGGCTGAACCCATGTTCCTGTTCCGGTTTAACCAAATGCTGGAAGACATGTTCAACTACGGGGAACGTGTCATGGCGGACCGCATAAAAAATCCGCGTCAAGACCTATTAACAGTCATCGCCAATGCGACGCTTGATAACAAACCGCTATCGCAGAATTACCTCGATGGATCATGGCTCCTCATTATTTTCGCGGGCAACGACACAACACGAAACTCGTTGTCAGGCACGATCCGGCTGCTAACAGAGTTCCAAGATCAGCGACAGATGGTGATTGACGATAAATCACTCATTGAACGCATGTCGCACGAAGCGCTGCGCATGACGTCGCCTGTAATGCATATGCGCCGAACAGCAACGCAAGACACTGAGATCGCCGGCCAAAAGATTGCCGAGGACGAGAAAGTAATCATGTGGTACGGCGCAGCAAACCGGGATCCATCGGTGTTTCCCAACCCTGACGTTTTCGACATGACCCGCGACAACGTTGAGAAGCATGTGGCGTTCGGACACGGCGTACATCGTTGTCTCGGTAACCGTATTGCCCAAATGCAGCTAAATATGGCCTATGAGCGGATCTTAGATCGCTTCCCGAACATCTATTGGACGGGGAAACAGAAGATCGAGCCGATTATCTTGGTACATGCTATTTCGAGCCTAAAGGTCAATCTTTACGGCAAGGGTGCGAAACGGCCAGTAAAGGTCGCGGTCAGTTAGTAACCACGGCCCATTCACACAGGATACCCAACAGCATACAACCGGCTGCAGCCGTAACCTAGATTGGAAAGAGAGAATGGGGTGGCTGATGGGTCTCGAACCCACTACCTCCGGAGCCACAATCC
>JAYOAN010000134.1:0-4260 GCA_038104285.1 Halieaceae bacterium | reverse complement strand
AAAACGGCGGGCGGCAGATTAAGCGCCTGCATATTCCCCAGCTCAACAAGTGCACTGCGGTAAAAAACATCTACTTCTGCATCCTGCAGGGCTGACCAAAATGTGATGTCGCCAAGGTCCTCAAGCAAGAAAAAGCCCAACCTCAAGTCTGCCCTTTTGAGATTTGGCACGCGCACATCAGCGGCTTCGAGCAGGCCATGCACCAATACAAACCGCTCGTTATTTTCCGTCGGCGGAGAGACCATCAATACGTTCGTGTGCCCGTTTTCCTCAGACAGAAGTGACACGCGATAGAATTTCCGAGGACTCGCGTCGCCAGCAATGAGCTGAACACCAATGTCCGCCTCATCACAGCGGAGTGATTGAGCGAGCCATGCTCGCTCAGCGAGAAATTTCTGTGATGACAATTAACGGCTCCCTTACCGATATTTGCAAACCCAGCCCCTGCTAAAAACTGGGCTCACCTCACGCAGCAACCGCTCGTGCTCGAGCCGGGTTTCTATAAGCAAACCCGCAGCATTGCCAAAAAAAGCGGCTGATAGTCTCCAGCTGCGCGTTACACTGTGCGTTGCATAATAACCTGAAGCGCAAGCCTACACGTCGGTGCCAGAGACACTAAAACCATTTAACGCATTTTTCGCCTACCTTGCTGTTCGGGCAGGCGCATTCGCGCTCCTCGTTTTTGGCTCGCTTGCTTCCGCAACGCCCCTAGAGGAAGAGCGTGTGCAAACACGTCTCAACTGGACGCCGCTCAAACAAATCGCCAAAAGTGAGCGAGATGAGCGCTGCCTTAAATGTCGTGGAAAATACACTGATCCGCTCGCTGATGTAGATCGATCGATTTCGCCAAACGAATCAGACCTTGAGGTAGGTGCAGGTGACAGTGATATAACGGACGACACGCTTTTCTTCTCCGATGCTGTGACAGTTACTCAAGGCTATCGAACGCTAAAGGCGGAGGCCGTCACGATTGACCGAGTAGAGCAAACAGTTACAGCCACGGGTCCAATCGAAGTAAGAGAGCCCGGCATCGTTATGTATGGCGATACCATTAGCTACAACAGTATAGATGAGCAAGCGCAACTGACTAACGCTGAGTTCGTCTTGTATGAGCAACAGCTATACGGCATTGCAGAAGAGGTAACCCGCGACGCGAACGGCACGCTGACGATTGACGAGGGTGAGCTCACCTTTTGCTCTCCGACAGATCCAAGCTGGCTGGTCTCTGCAGAAAGCCTCGAGATCGATGCCATTACAAACACAGGGGAGGCATGGGGTGCTCGAATTGATATTAAGGGTGTACCCATCCTGTACTTACCCTGGATTCAGTTCCCTTTGAGCGATCAGCGCAAGACGGGGCTGCTTTTCCCTGACATCAGCAGCGATACGCGGGGTGGACTCGATGTAACAGCACCGATTTACTTTAATCTCGCAGCGAATTATGACGCGACCTACTCTCCCCGCCATATTGCTGATCGCGGATTCGTCCACCAACTTAACGCCCGTTACCTTGGCGAGAAAGCGGGGTATTGGGATATCACAGGCGCCTACCTCAATGATGACAAGCTCAGTTCAGCGCCCGGTAAAGACTCACGTTGGCTGCTTAATATTAAACAAACGAGTACCACCTCTTCTCGACTGAGGACATCGATCGACTTCTCAAAGATCAGCGACAACGACTATCTGAAAGATTTGGAGAACAACACACTAAGTGCACAGCGCCAGACAGCACTTCTTCAACAAGCGCGAGTGGATTGGCTTGCAGACAATTGGCTACTCGGTGTCGAGGCCCAGCAATTTCAGGGAATCGCCGAGGATCTCACCGATAACTATCAGCGACTTCCTCAAGTCAGCGCCATATGGCGTGGTGACAGAACATTGGGTCCGCTGGTTCCCGTTGTGAATATTCAAGCCGCTAACTTCGATACAGATTTTGAAAAAGTACGTGGGCAGCGCCTCTTCCATGAGGTTGGGGTGTCCCTCCCAATCTCTCGCAGCTATGGCTTTTTAAATACCCAAGTCAGCCATCGCGGTATTCAATACCGACTCAAGGATCCGGGCGCAGTTGAAACGAGAGACGAGCGCGTTGAGTCGTGGGTTGCAAGTATCGACGGTGGTCTAACATTTGAGCGCTCTTCCGACTTCTTTGGGCGCTCTTTTACTCAGACCCTAGAACCCCGCGCACATTTCTTATACGCAAGTCATGACAACCATAGTGGCATTCCCGACTTCGACAGTGCCGAGCTCACATTTAGTTATCGTCAGTTATTTCGAAACACGCGATTCTCTGGTCACGATCGATTAGCGGACGCAAACCAGTTGGCATTGGGACTTACCTCACGGTTGATCGACCCAAAAACCGGATTGGAGCGAGTCAGCCTGAGCGTTGGACAGATCTTCAATTTTACAGATCAACGCATTCGCCTGAGGGAAGGTGATGCCGCATTGACAGAGGATGGCTCAGCGCTTGCACTCGCGTTAGACATGACTGCAAGTGAACGTTGGTCGGTCCATAGCAATCTTCTGTTCGATGCCTACGACAAAGCGTTGGATGCCGCGAATATTCGCATCAGCTATCAACCCGCCGACAACGCAATCTTTAATATCGGCTACACGTTGCGCGAGCCTCCAGAATCAGTTGCTGCACGTCCGGTAACAGAGCAATTCAACACGTCGGCCTACATTCCGCTTGATGAAAACTGGCGGGTATTCGGTGCATTGCGATACTCACTCGAAATCGATAGCAGCGTGGAAGATATGATTGGTGTCGAGTACGATGGCTGCTGTTGGCGTGCGCGATTCCTTTATGTGAGTTATCTCGACGCATTGCGAGATACAAATGTTTTTATTCCAGATCCTGAACTAAGACGTGATCGCGCGTTCCAATTTCAGTTCGTTCTGAAGGGTTTAGGCTCCTTTGGGCGGAGAGTCGACAATCTCATGCAAGACATGATCAGAGGTTTCAATGCTACACGGTAAGTTTTTTCAACAACTAATGGGCGCAGTTGCATTCACTGCTGCTCTTTCCGCCAATGCACAGGTCGTTCCGCTAGACAGCGTTGTGGCGATCGTTGACGAAGACATCATCCTGTCGAGTGAAGTCCGTGATCGTGTGCAACAGATTAAAGCCTCAGCCACACAGCGTGGTATGGAATTACCTGACGACGAAACGCTCGTACAGGAAACATTAGATAGACTGATTCTGGAAAGCATCCAATTACAGCTCGCTGACCGCTACGGTATCCGCATCCCAGACGCGCAACTGGATCAATCCATGGCGCGAGTCGCAGCGCAAAACAGACTGACACTTGAGCAGTTCAGAGACGCATTGACGCAAAGTGGTCAGAGCTACTTACAGATGCGCGAAGCCTTAAGGGACGAACTCGCAATCCAACGCGTGCAGCAAGGTAGCGTGATGCGCGACATCAATATCACCGAGCGCGAGATCGATAATTTTATGGCGACCGAGGAAGGTGAGGCGATGATCGAGCCTGAGTACCGGGTGATTCAGGCCCTTGTTTCGGTATCGCGCTCCGATAGCACAGATGAGCGCACCGCAAAGGAGGACTTTGTCGACGGTGTGCTTGCAAACATCCTGGCAGGCGCCGACTTCTCGGAAGCAGTGAGCGTTATTGAGCCTTACGCTTTTCGAGGCGGGGATCTTGGATGGCGAAAGCTCAGAGATATTCCCAGCATGTTCTCTAACATCGTCCCGAACCTGCAGCCCGGACAAACCGGCAAGGTCGAATCAAGCTCTGGCTTGCACCTAGTGCACCTTGCGGAAGCCCGGGGTATCGAGCGTCTGGTAGAGCAGACCAATGTCCGCCACATTTTAGTTAAGCCCAACGAAGTACTAGATGATGACGCGGCACGCGAATTTATCGGCTCGTTAAAGCAGCGCATCGAGTCCGGTGAGGACTTTGCTGTGCTCGCCAAAGAACACTCCGACGACATTGGTTCTGCACAAGAAGGCGGCGAATTGGGTTGGACAAACCCGGGCCAAATGGTGCCAGAGTTTGAAACTGCCATGGCAGGCGCAGAAATCGGCGTTATCACAGACCCGGTTCGCAGTGAGTTCGGCTGGCATATTCTGGAAGTGACAGATCGTCGGACCGAGAACTTCGCTGAGCAGGTTCGTCGCAATCAGGTCGCCAACTTCCTTCGAGAATCCAAGTACGAAGAAGAGCTAGAAAACTGGCTCAGAGAGATTCGCGAAGAGGCCTTCGTCGATATCAAATAAAGTATGTACGTGTCATGAGC
>JAYOAN010000133.1:0-4261 GCA_038104285.1 Halieaceae bacterium | reverse complement strand
ATCGAAGAGATTCGCAAGCCTGATATGGACGCGCGTTTGGTTGCTCAGAATGTTGCACAGCAGCTCGAGCGCCGGGTTATGTTCCGTCGCGCTATGAAGCGAGTTGTACAGAACGCCATGCGTCAGGGTGCCGAGGGTATCAAGGTGCAGGTTGGCGGTCGTCTGGGTGGTGCTGAAATCGCGCGCTCTGAGTGGTATCGCGAGGGCCGTGTGCCACTGCACACCCTGCGTGCTGACATCGACTATGCAACCTACGAAGCGCACACCACTTACGGCGTAATCGGGGTGAAGGTTTGGATTTTCAAGGGCGAGGTCATTGGTGATTCCGATGACGGCCAGGAAGCGCCACGTCGCGCTACCGCAGGCTAATTGGGCGAGGACTGAAGTATGTTGCAACCCAAGCGAATGAAGTTCCGCAAGATGCAGAAAGGCCGTAACCGCGGTCTGGCAGAGCGGGGCAGCAAGGTAAGTTTTGGTGAGTACGCGTTAAAAGCGACTGGCCGCGGTCGAATTACCGCGCGTCAGATTGAGGCGGCTCGACGAACAATGACACGTCACATCAAGCGTGGCGGAAAGATTTGGATTCGAATTTTTCCTGATAAGCCAATCACTGGTAAGCCTCTCGAGGTTCGTCAGGGTAAAGGTAAGGGTAACGTTGAGTACTGGGTAGCACAGATCCAGCCAGGCCGCGTTTTGTACGAGGTTGAGGGCGTATCTGAAGAGCTCGCGCGCGAGGCATTCGCACTTGCGGCTGCAAAGCTTCCCGTTCAGACAACATTTGTTAAGCGATCGGTGATGTGATGAAAGCGAGTGAACTAGTAGAGAAGTCGGTCGACGATCTGAACAAGCAGTTGCTCGATTTGCGTGAAGAGCAATTCAAGCTCCGCATGGCAAAGGCAACAGGTCAGCTCGGTCAGACACACTTATTGAAGCAGACGCAGCGTGATATCGCGCGTGTCAAAACAGTATTGCAGCAGAAGGCAGGTCAGTGATGGAAGCAGCGCAAAGCACAGCTCGTACGCTCCAGGGTCGCGTTGTTAGCGACAAGATGGACAAGACGATCACTGTATTAGTTGAACGACGTGTAAAGCACCCCGTTTACGGTAAGTACATTACACGTTCTTCGAAGGTACACGCTCACGATGAAGACAACCGCGCAGGCATGGGCGATACCGTCCTTGTTGCCGAGTCTCGTCCAATGTCTAAGACGAAGTCTTGGACGCTGGTAGACGTCGTTGAGACAGCGACAGACATCGCTTGAGTTAAAGGCCAATGCGGCACAGCGCCGCGGTATGAGGTAGGGAAATGATTCAGACCGAATCGTATTTGGAAGTAGCAGACAACAGCGGTGCACGTCGCGTGATGTGTATCAAGGTGCTGGGTGGTTCAAAGCGTCGTTATGCACGCGTTGGAGACATCATCAAGGTGACTGTTAAAGAGGCTATCCCTCGCGGCAAGGTCAAGAAAGGCCAGGTTATGCGCGCGGTTGTTGTTCGTACTCGTAAGGGCGTACGTCGACCAGATGGTTCGTTGATCAAGTTCGATGAGAACGCGGCAGTGTTGTTGAACAACTCAGACGCGCCTATCGGTACTCGTATCTTCGGTCCTGTGACTCGCGAGCTGCGTGGTGAGAAATTCATGAAGATCATCTCGTTGGCGCCAGAAGTAATCTGAGCGGCCCGAGTTAGGAGAGAACGTAATGGCAAAGATTAAGCGTGACGACGAAGTGATCGTAATCGCAGGCCGTGACAAGGGTAAGCGCGGTACGGTGCGCCAAGTCCTAGACACTGGCAAGCTACTGGTTTCAGGCGTCAACATGATTAAAAAGCACACAAAGCCAAATCCTCAGGCGGGTGTGTCGGGTGGCATCGTTGAGCGCGAAGCACCTATTCAGATCTCTAACGTGGCGATTTACAACGCGGAAGCCGGCAAAGCCGATCGCGTTGGCTACAAAGTAGAAGACGGTAAGAAAGTCCGAGTTTATAAGTCGGACGGCAGCGCGATTGACGCGTAATTGAAGGCTTTTGAGGTAGCTAATAATGGCAACGCTTAAAGATAAGTATCGCAGCGAGATCGCGCCAAAGCTCAAAGAAGAGCTTGGTCTTTCGAATGTGATGGAAGTGCCCCGTGTCACCAAGATTACATTGAACATGGGTGTGGGTGAGGCAGTTGGGGACAAGAAAGTTCTCGAGAACGCCGTTGCGGATATGACTAAGATCGCGGGTCAAAAGCCTGTCGTGACAAAGTCTCGCAAGTCGATCGCGGGTTTCAAGATTCGTGACGGCTGGCCAATCGGCTGCAAGGTGACATTGCGTGATGAGCGCATGTACGAATTCCTCGAGCGTTTGATTGATATCGCTATTCCCCGTATTCGCGACTTCCGTGGTATCAGCGGTAAGCAGTTTGACGGTCGCGGTAACTTTGCGATGGGTGTTACTGAGCAGATCATCTTCCCTGAGATCGACTACGACCAGGTGGATAAGCTGCGCGGTATGGACATTATTATCACGACGTCGGCAAAGAACGACGATCAGGGGCGCGCACTGCTGAGCGCCTTCAACTTCCCATTTAAGGGCTGAGGCGGAGTTATGGCTAAGAAATCGATGGTGGCCAGAGAGAATAAGCGCGCGCGCACGGTTGCAAAGTACGCTGCGAAGCGGGCCAAGTTGAAAGAGATTATCGCGGACGTTAATGCGAGCGACGATGCGCGCTGGGAAGCGCAGATCGCGCTTCAGAAGCTACCGCGCAATGCGAACCCTGTTAGACAGCAGCGACGCTGCCAGATCACAGGTCGCCCACACGGTGTTTACCGCAAGTTCGGTTTGTGCCGAAACAAGTTACGTGAAGCCGCAATGCGCGGTGATGTACCAGGCTTGGTTAAGTCAAGCTGGTAACGGAGACGAACGACTATGAGTATGCAAGATCCTATCAGTGACATGTTGACTCGCGTGCGCAATGCGCAGATGGCGGGTAAGAAGTTTGTCGACATGCCTGGATCCAAGTTAAAGGCAGCTGTTGCTAAAGTTCTCGAAGACGAGGGCTACATTGCTGGCCATCGTGTTGAGGCAGGTGAAGGCAAGCCTCGCCTGAGCATCGAGCTCAAGTATTTCAACGGCAAGCCTGTGATCGCCGAGATCGAGCGTTTCAGCAAGCCATCGCTTCGCCGTTATGCCGGTAAAGACGGTATGCCAAGCGTTCGCGGTGGCCTGGGCGTTGCGATTGTGTCGACTTCAAAGGGCGTCATGACCGACCGTGCAGCCAAAGCGCAGGGCGTCGGCGGCGAAGTCCTTTGCACAGTATTTTAATTGAGAGCGGGAGAAGCGATTCATGTCACGTGTAGCGAATAACCCGGTCACCCTCCCCAAGGGCGTTGAAGTCAATATTAATGGCAGTAGCGTTTCAGTTAAGGGCGGTAAAGGGACAATGGAAATGACGTTGACGGACGGCATCGGTATCGATGTCAACGAAGGCGTTGCGCAAATCACTTACGACTTCGACACAAACCGCGCTATGGCGGGTACCACACGAGCGTTGTTGAACAACCTCGTCGTTGGCGTCAGTGATGGGTGGGAAAAGAAACTCGTTCTTAACGGCGTTGGTTATCGTGCCAAAGCAGCCGGTAAGACCGTCAATTTGAGCCTCGGGTTGTCACATCCAGTTGACTACGAGCTGCCTGAAGGTCTGTCTGCAGAGACGCCTACCCAGACAGAAATCGTTATCCGAGGAACTGATAAGCAGGCGGTGGGTCAAGCAGCAGCAGAAATTCGCAGCTTCCGTCCACCAGAGCCATACAAGGGCAAGGGCATCCGATACGCAGACGAGTACGTCCGTCGTAAGGAAGCTAAGAAGAAGTAACGGGTAGAGCGATGAATGATAAGACTCAGGCGCGTTTGCGCCGCGCACGCAAGTCGCGTGTTCGTATGCGTACTGCAGGTGACGTTCGCCTCACCGTGAACCGTACGCCGCGCCATATTTACGCGCAGATCATCAATGGCGAAGGTAACCGTGTATTGGCTCAGGCTTCTACGTTGGACAAGGACCTGCGAAGTGGTGCTACCGGCAACATCGAAGCAGCGGCAGCTGTGGGCAAGTTGGTTGCAGAGCGTGCAAAAGCAGCTGGCGTAACTGAAGTGGCGTTTGATCGCTCAGGTTACAAGTATCACGGTCGAGTTAAAGCGCTTGCAGATGCGGCGCGCGAAGGCGGATTGGAGTTTTAAGCCATGGCAAACGATAAGAGACAAGGTGATCAGCGCACTGAAGG
>JAYOAN010000132.1:0-4273 GCA_038104285.1 Halieaceae bacterium | reverse complement strand
GCATAAAAAAGCCCGGCTAATGCCGGGCTTTTCGTTTTAGGTTTTGGTTATGCCGTCAGGCCAAATCTGAGCGGGCACTAACGGAGTCACTCGTTAGACACGCTCGATAATGATGGCTGGTGCCATACCGCCAGCGGCACACATGGTGATCAGTGCGTATCGACCGCCCTGTCGCTCGAGCTCATCCAGCGCCGTACCGACAAGAATCGAACCTGTTGCGCCAATCGGATGACCCAGTGCCATAGCACCGCCGTTGATGTTCACTTTCTCACGATCGAGATCTAGACGACGGATGAAGCGTTCCGCCACGACAGAAAACGCCTCGTTGATCTCCCAAACATCGATGTCGTCCTTGGTCAGACCCGCTTTCATGAGCACTTTCTCTGCTGCGGGTACAGGCGCATTCAACATCAAGGTTGGACAGTCTCCCATGTTAGCTGTAGCAACAATGCGTGCACGCGGCGTCATGCCGGTTCGCTCCATGTATGACTCGGAGGCGAGCAGAAGCGCTGCTGCCCCATCCACAACCCCAGATGAGTTACCGGCGTGGTGAATGTGATTGAACTCGGTGATTTCAGGATATATCTGCTGAATCAGCGCACCGTAGGTCGTTCCCTGCTCGTCGACGGGCACGTCACGGACGACGCTGAATACTGTCTTTAGATCAGCCAATCCTTCTTTGGTGGTCTCGGGACGTGGGAACTCTTCGTGGTCAAGCGCAACAGATCCATCAGGGTTCTTGACGGTGATCAGTGATTTATCGAAGCGGCCCTCGGCAATCGCGCGCGCAGCGCGCGCCTGACTGACTAAAGCAAGATCATCAACAGCATCACGATCAATGCCCTCGAGTGTGGCAATCGCGTCTGCGCACACACCCTGTTGTGACTGGGGATGCATGGCACGAAGCTCGAGATTACCCGAGTCAATCATTGGTGGCTTGCTAGGGTCACCGATCTGCGAGTGATAGCTCATCATCTCTGTGCCACCGGCAATCACAAGGTCTTCCATACCTGACATGACCTGCGCCGCCGCTAAATTGACCGTTGTGATGCCTGAGCCACAGAAACGGTCGAGGGTTACGCCTGAAGAACGAACGTCGTAGCCCGCGTTGAGCGCTGCCATACGGCCCAAGTCACCGCCCTGCTTTCCGCTTTGCGAGGAGGTACCCCAGATAATGTCATCAACCTCGCTGGTGTTGAGGTTGTTTCGCTCTGCAAGCGCCGCCAGAACGGTCGATCCAAGATACGAAGGGTGTAGGTGCGCGAGTGCGCCTTTCCCCACTTTTCCGATACCGCGCGGTGTGCGGCAAGCGTCTACGATATATGCATGACCCATGAGGATTCTCCCAGTCGTGAGTTAGGTAGGCACTTTGTGCCTGTTGTTATGTGATTCATTGTTGTCTGCAAGGTGAGCGCAGTCGCTTCCCAAAAAGAAAATGCGCGCACACCC
Organism: Halieaceae bacterium; assembly: GCA_038104285.1. GTDB lineage: Bacteria > Pseudomonadota > Gammaproteobacteria > Pseudomonadales > Halieaceae > Luminiphilus. The sequence continues at coordinate 2,824 of JAYOAN010000132.1, read as the reverse complement.
CCATTAATTCCCGTGTAACGCTAAAGGCACGGCCTATTCTGGTCAAGGCAAAGCTTGTTTCACCTAGCATTGGGATAATCGACGCATGTGAAGCAGGAATCGATTTTCCTAAATAAGGGCTTGCGCTGCTGCGACCCTGTCTCGTGAGTAAGCCAGCAAGGGAAGCACACTATTGTGTGCGGGCTCAGTTGGAGACTTATCACTTGGAGACTTATCTATGTGTAATGCATAAGACGCTGAGCTTTAAAGACTTGTGTTGTCAGCCCTTCAGTCTGAATAACACTGGCACGTGACAGCAATTAAATGAGTCGCCTGATTGTTATCAGGCGCACACGGCTTCTAGCTGTTGGCATTCAGCCGCCGTCAGTCTTGGGTCTCGTTCTGCCTCGACACACTCGATCAGTTCATCGCGATTTTTCACACCTAAGATCACAGAACTTGGACCGTCAATGGCGAGCGAATATCGATGGGCCAAGCGCGCAGGTGTCTGTCCCCATTCAGCCGAGAGCTTTCGAAACCCAGCAGCGCGATCGAAATCACGTTGATCGGCATCATCGGCAGGCAACTCGCGATCCATGGCAGAGGTCAATGCGCCGGCTTGTACGGCACGAATCGCCAAGGCCGGCACATCGTGCTTGATGCATGCTTCTAATATCTTGCGCCCGTCGAAGGTCTTGGTGGTGTAAGCGATATTGCCCGCGGAGTTAAGTGGGTTGACCACGCACTGGACGGCACTCGGTGGTGTGCCGCTGGCAATTACCGCTTCCAATGCAGACTCCTGACCTAGCGCAAACCCCCAGCCGCCGATCTTTCCCTCGGCCATGAGGCGCTCAAATGCGGGAATTACAGATTCCAAAAGATAACTGCGAGGCGTTGCAAGACGATCACGATGCTCATCGAGCTGATAAAGCACATGTTCATCCTCTATCAGTTGCGAGTGCAGGAAGAAAAGATCAGCGCGCTCGATACCCATGGTTTCGAGGGATCGAGTCAATGATGCGTTCAGCTTATCGTAGGTGATGGTGTCGTCTACACGACCGAGCCGATACTTGGTCGTAAAGCTAAGCTTCGAGGTGTCCATGCCCTTGAAGGCTTCGCCAATTACCTTCTCTGCTTCACCACGCCCGTACATGGGGGCCATATCGAAATGGGTAATCCCACAATCCAGTGCGAGGCGAGCAGTGGCAACCGCTTCTTGTCGAGTCGTCTCACCCCAAACCTGCCCTAGACCTCCGCCGCCCAAGGTAAGCGCACTCACGGAACCAAACGGCTTAAACGCTCTCATTTCCATGGCAGGTGATACTCCCTTTCCCAACGTTTTCATATTATCGGGACAGGCTAGGTGGCAAGCATCAGTTCGTCAAATGACGTTGTTTTCAACCTGCCGACTAGGGGCAATACTTAGAGCATTTAATAACGGACTCGCGGGGTGACGTAGTTAAATAGCGGCAAACCGCGTTTCTGAATAAATGCCAGCTTCGAAGTCGGGTTTACCCAGTGCGCTCGAGCGCACTGAGTCTTTAGGCTGCGTCGATAATTGCGAGCAGTTCTTCTGTCTTCGCTCGCATGAGCGCTGCGTCGCCACGACTCTCAACGTTCAAACGCACCACGGGCTCGGTATTGGACATGCGAAGATTGAAACGCCAATCGTCATAGCTCAGGCTCAAGCCATCCATATGCTCGATAGTATTCGCACCCTCCGCATACAGGTCTTCAACCTTGGCGATCAGCGCTGGCGCATCAGCAACCGTACGGTTGATTTCGCCTGAACAAGGGAAGGCATGCGTGCGCTCTTCCACAAGAGATGCAAGCGTCTTACCCGTCGTCGACATAATCTCCGCCACCAAGAGCCAAGGAATCATGCCGCTGTCGCAGTAAGCAAAATCGCGGAAATAGTGGTGCGCGCTCATTTCCCCACCATAAACGGCATCCACACGCCGCATGGTTTCTTTGATGAACGCGTGGCCCGTTTTACTCTGCTCTGCCGAGCCGCCAGTGGATTCCGCAACGTCGATAGTGTTCCAGGTGAGCCGAGGGTCGTGAACCACGATTTGGTCACTGCCCTTCGCTAAGAAAGCTGAAGCCAGTAGTCCAACCACGTAGTAGCCCTCGATAAACTCACCCGTATGGTCGTAAAAGAAGCAACGATCGAAATCGCCGTCCCAGGCAATACCCAGATCAGCGCCGGACTCGCGTACTAGGGCTGTTGATGCGACGCGATTCTCCTCGAGCATCGGGTTGGGAACGCCGTTAGGGAAATGACCGTCTGCCTCGTGGTGTAACTTAATAAACTCGAAAGGCAGATGCGGCTCGAGCAAGTCAACCACGCGACCTGCGCCACCATTGCCAGCGGTACAGACAATCTTGAGTGGTTTGAGTGATGCAGTGTCTACATAGCTCAGCAGGTGCTCTACATAAGCGTCGCTGGTATCGACTGGCTCATAGTTGCCGCGCGTCGCAGCGGCTGCGAACTCATTCGCCTCTGCTCTCGCCTGAATCTCTTTAAGACCAGAGTCACCTGAGATGGGTTTTGACTCGGCACGCACAAATTTCATGCCGTTGTAGTCTTTCGGGTTGTGGCTCGCAGTGACGCAGATACCACCACCAACCTTCAAGTGCGAGGTCGCAAAATAGATCTCTTCCGTTCCACACTGACCAATGTCGACTACATCGACTCCCTGCTCGCGCAGACCATCAACAAGTGCTGCTTTTATCGACTCAGAGGTAAGGCGAATGTCATGGCCGACCACAACGCTTCCAGGGTTGATGACCTCGGCGTATCCGCGGCCAATGCGTCGGGCAATATCCTCGTTAAGTTCGTCGG
>JAYOAN010000131.1:3122-4287 GCA_038104285.1 Halieaceae bacterium | reverse complement strand
TTGTTGGTTTCCCAACCGCAGAGGGCTAAGCCGTCAGCGTCCGATTGCTGAACGAACACTCGGTAGGGGTGATCGTCCATCTTGTAGTAATGCGTTGTCTCATCACCCAGCGATGCGGATGTGTCCTCGAGCCCCATGACGTTGCAGGCGAAGTCTTTCCACTTACCAAGCTCTGTTGCGTTTACCCCAATGTATCCCAAGCTTTTTATACTCATTGTTTGCTCTCTGTCTGCTCTCTGTTTGCTGTGTTTGGACTCTGTTTTTTTACGTTGTACTGCAATTAATTATCTTTGCAGAGCTATCCTCTGTTCCGAGTAGGGCTCTGGCTATTCCAAGCAGGGCTCTCCGCTCATCAACCTCTTGGCTCATCAAACGCTCGGCTCACTCTTAGCTCACTCTCAGTTCACGAAAGAAGCGCTCGAAGTTCGGTCTTCAAAACCTTACCTGATGCGTTAAGCGGAAGCGCATCCATAAAAATGATTTTCCGCGGCACTTTGTAATTAGCCATTTGCGCTTTGCTCCAACCGATAAGATCAGCCTCTGAAAGTTGGCTTGTGGCGGTTCGCACTACAAAGGCGGCAGTGACCTCACCCATACGCTCGTCTGGCATGCCAACCACGGCCACCTGTGCAACCTCATCGTGATTAAGCAACTGGTTCTCTATTTCGGCTGGATAGCAGTTGAAGCCACCTGAAATGAACATGTCTTTCAAACGGTCCGTTATTCGGATGTTGCCGGAGGCATCGAGTGACCCGATATCACCCGTGTGGAGCCAGCCGTTTTCATCAATGGTGTCTGCTGTCGCTTGTTCGTTGTTGAAATAACACTGCATGACGTTAAAGCCCCTGACAACGATCTCACCGGACTCATCGGCCGCGGCAAGGCTTCCATCGCTGCGCATGATGCCGAGCTCAATGCCCGGGATGGCACGGCCCGATGTCTTCGCGATGGTATCGGGGTCATCGCCTTGTCGGCACATGGTGACTAGGCCACAGGTTTCAGAAAGGCCGTAAGCCGTGATGACCGTGTCGATACCGAGCGTTTCCCGCATCTCGACGATGAGTTGCGTGGGAATCGTCGCCGCCCCGGTTGTTGCCTTTTTCAGTGATGAGATGTCGAAGTCGGCACGATCCGGGTGCATCAGAATGCTTTGAAAGAGCGTCGG
>JAYOAN010000131.1:0-3022 GCA_038104285.1 Halieaceae bacterium | reverse complement strand
CTTTATAGCGCGTATTGACGGTGACCAAGGTGCCACCCACATATTGAATCGCCAGCGCCGCGACAATCCACTCGGCGCAATTGGGTGCCCAAATAGCAGCGCGGTCACCCGAATTAAAACCCCTGGCGACCAAGGCATTGGATAAATGACAAACCTGTTCGTGAACAGCAGCGAAAGAGAGGGCCGTATCGCCTTCTTTGATAAATGTTTTCGATCCGAACTGTTCTGCCGCGTTCTCAATAAGTGCTGCAGTTGTGCGGTCGTTTGTTGGACCCGCCGATGTCATAAAAGTCACTACCGTTAGTCTATTTGTGCACGCTAAGTTGCTTCGCTTTTGTTGTCATAGTCTCAATGGGGGATGTAGGTCAGATGGTGCACTTTGATACTGGATTCATCTGATCAGTCATACAGGAAATTCGCGCATGAATAAGTGCGTCAGCGCTGCTGAGGCGGTGTCTGCTATTGAGAGCGGCATGACCATCGGTATTGGTGGTTGGGGGCCGCGCAGAAAGCCCATGGGCCTTGTGCGCGAGTTACTGCGTTCGGACGTCAAAGACTTAACGGTGGTTGCTTATGGGGGCGCCGATGTCGGGCTTCTCTGTGCTGCCGGTAAAGTGAAAAAAGTCATCTTTGCCTTCGTCTCGCTCGATTTTATGCCGCTTGAGCCTGCGTTTAGAAAAGCGCGCGAGTCTGGTGCGATTGAGGTCCGCGAGATCGACGAGGGCATGATGTTGCTCGGATTGCGGGCCGCCGCTTGGGGCAGTCCGTTCATCCCTACACGCATTGGTCTTGGCACAGACGTGGTCACACGCAACGCCGATCTGGCGGTAGTAGACAGTCCGTATGACGATAAAGAGTGGGTGGCGATGCCTGCGCTCAATCTTGATGCGGCGTTAATCCACGCAACACGAGCGGACGAGCGCGGCGTTTGCGAAATCGAGAGTCCCGATCACTACATGGACGATTGGTTCGCCCGCGCCTCGAAAACGACGATTGTCTCAGCCGACGAGATCGTACCTTCTGAGCACTTCAACGATCCCGATGTCGCCCGTCGCGTCTACTGGGAGCGCAACTGCACCACGAAGGTGGTTCATATGCCCGGTGGCGCGCACCCGTCTTCTTCTGATCCGCTGTATGGCTACGACATTAAGCATTACAAAGAATACGGCGCGCTGATTGGCGAGGGCGGTTTTGATGCCTGGTCTGCTGCGTTCCTTGGCAGGTCCGAGGCGGATTATCAAGCTGCTGTCGGTGGTGTAGACGCTATTCATTCACTGCCGTTACCGGTCTACTAAGAGGAGCTCACTATGACGTTTTCACTCGCAGAGCTCATGGTTTGCGCCGCAAGCCGAAGCTTTGATAACGACGGTGAGGTCTTAGCCACCGGTATTGGTTTGTTACCGAGACTGGCAGCCAGTCTCGCCATGCGGACAACGAATCCTGACATGATGATGACCGATAGCCAGTCGTATATGTTGTCCAGCCCAAACCCCGTGAGTGGGATGACCTCCCACGAGGGGCAGGCCAATGAGAACTGGATGGGGTTTGCTCGCATTTTTGACAATGTCTGGAGCGGTGCGCGTCACGCGCTGGTAGGACCGAGTCAGGTCGATCGCTTCGGTCAGACCAATATTGCGGCATTAGGTGGTACTTACGAAGCGCCAAAAGTACAGCTCCTTGGTGTCCGCGGGTTCCCCGGCAACTCGATCAGTCACGCGAACTCCTTCTTCGTGCCCAAGCACTCGACGCGCGTTTTCGTCGAGGGCGAGTGTGATGTGGTTTGCTCGATTGGCTATAACCCCGACCGTTTGCCGCGTGGTTACAGCTTTGAGGATATTGATATTCGGCGGGTGATTACCGACCTTTGCATCATGGACTTCAATGGGCCCAACAAGCAGATGCGGGTGATTAGCCTTCACCCGGGCGTACCCTTGTCTGAGGTGCAAGAAAATACTGGGTTCGAGCTGGCGGTTGCAGACACGGTGGATGAGACGCCGGCACCGACGGACGAGCAGCTCGCCATCATTGCCGAGTTAGACCCGCTGAATTTCCGCGCCAAACAACTCAAAGATAATCCACCCGGTGTCCGAAACGCCTGAGGGGAGAGAGCACTATGACAGAAGCAACTACCGATTACGTTGAAGAGACCGATATCGTTACTTATGAGGCGGCAGACGGCATCGCCTGGATCGCGATGAATCGCCCCAAATACAACAACGCGCAGAACGGTCGCATGACTTACGAGCTCGATGCGGCGTTCATGCGCGCTGTCGCAGACGACGATGTCAAAGTGATTGTGCTCAAGGGCGAGGGCAAGCATTTCTCGGCGGGACACGACATCGGTACACCAGGGAGAGACGTCCATTTAAGCCAGGAGCGTGTCACCAGCTGGTATGACCATGCCAACAAACCGGGCGGTGAGTACCTCTATGTTCGCGAGGCAGAGGCTTACCTCGGTATGTGCCGTCGCTGGCGGGATATTCCAAAGCCAACGATTGCCGCGGTTCAGGGCGCCTGTATTGCCGGTGGCTTAATGCTCGCATGGGTCTGTGATTTGATCGTGGCGACTGATGATGCCTATTTCTCAGATCCTGTCGTTCGAATGGGGATTCCGGGTGTTGAGTACTTCGCTCACCCCTACGAGCTGAATCCGCGCATCGCCAAAGAATTCCTGTTTACGGGAAATAAAATGGGCGCTGAGCGCGCTTATCAGATGGGCATGGTTAACCAGATCAGCTCACGCGAGACCCTGATGGATGATGTCACCGCCTTGGCGACCAAAATCGCTGCTATGCCGCGTTTGGGTCTCGCGCTGACCAAACAAGCCATCAACAACGTCGAAGAACTGCAAGGCAAACGCCAGGGCATGGAAGCGGCCTTCGCGTGGCACCACTTTGCGCACGCCCACAACGACGTGGTCTCGGGCGATAAGCTGGGTGGCTTCGACGCCAAGGCCATGGCGAAAGCGAACAAGTCACAGGACAGCTGATCTTATGGAGTTGATGTACACGCAGGAGCAGCA
>JAYOAN010000130.1:0-4308 GCA_038104285.1 Halieaceae bacterium | reverse complement strand
GGTGCCGTGACTGTGAACATTGATTTGACCTCAGTGGAAACAGGCGTCGGGATTCGTAACGAGCGCTTGCAAAAGATGCTATTCAATGTCGCTAACTTCCCGCTGGCAACGGTGTCTGCTCAGCTCAGTGATGCCCAGCTAATGGCGTTGAAAGGAGGTGGCAGTATTGCCGAGACAGTATCAGTCTCTGTCGCATTGCACGGCAAAACAGTTTCAAAGCAAGTCGAACTTGCCGCCGCTCAAAGTGGCGATACGGTACGTGTGACGACAACCCAGCCTATTATTATTACCGCTGCGGAATTTGATTTGGAGGCCGGCGTTGCCGCGCTTCAGAAAATTGCCGGACTCAATGCGATCAGCCGATCCGTTCCCGTTACAGTGGATTTACAGCTTAGCGCCGACTGACAATTAGCGACGCCCAGTTGCTTGCATAACAGCCATTAGTTGCGAGCGATATCGCTCGTAACGCCTGCGGTCTCCGGCGTCGCGAGCGAAGGCGAGCAGCCCGTTCAAAATGTCAGGTTGGCCTGGGTGGCTCGCGTTAACGGACTCCAGCATTGCCATTGCCTCGGCTTTGTTCCCGGTGTCGTTCAGCGCTACGGCGTAGACGTAGCGGTGGCGTGCCCCTTCCTCCTCTAGTGCCGCTGCTTCCTTAAGCGATGCAAGGCCTGCCTCGGTATCACCGAGACGTATGAAGTGCAGCCCCTGCGAGAACCAAAGGCTGCCCGAGTCCGGAATCCGTGTAATGGCATCGCTGAGAAGCTTTGAGGCCTCCTCATTTCGCGCGTCTCGGCGCAATAAATCCACCAGGTTCACCAAGGCGGGCTCAAGTTGGTCGTTCAGCACCAGTGCCTCACGCAGTGCGGCCTCAGCTTTCTCTTTCTCGCCGCGATCGTTCCAGAAGTTAGCAAGTTGAAGCTGCACTGACGGCATATCCAAGTGGTCGCTCTGTACATCGAGGTATTCCTCGAACAGGGGTTTCAGCAATGCAATGTCTTTAGGGCGAAGCTCCGCCTCCGGGACCCCTGCAAGCACCTGCGCGACTTCCATGCGCACGCTAAGGACCGAGTCTTTAATGAATGGTCGCAAGATCAAGTAGCGCTGTGCAGGGGGCAGCCCGCGAAGGGCGCGAACGGCAGAGGTCCTCAAAACAGGGTCATCTGCCCTAAGCAACATGGCACTCATATTGGGCAGCGCAGGTGCGCCAAGATTACTGAGCTGCTCAATGACCGACGCGCGCATAAGCGCCGATTGAGTATCGTCTCCAACGATCGCTTCTAGGGTAGGAAGGGCTCTAACATCACCATGATCTGCCGCAAATCGCGCCTTCACCTGTTTGAGCGTCTTAAGGTCCCCCTCAATCCCCCAATCGCGAAGTGCATCATAGGCCCACGAATCACTTTGATCGGTATGGCACTGCGTGCAGGCGTTCGGGCTCCCTGTTGAGAGCGAGATATCGGGCCGCGGTATGCGCATGCTGTGATCGCGGCGCGCATCAACCCCCATGTAGACCTGCGACGGCATATGGCAATTCACGCAGGCGCTACCGCTGCTACTGACTGAGTGACGATGATGGGTAACGGCGTCGTAGGTCTCGGGCTTGTGGCATTGCGTGCAGACAGCATTGCCTTGGGCGACGAGCTCATTACTGTGTGGGTTATGGCAGTTACTGCACACAACGCCTGCCTGTGCCATTTTGCTTTGCATAAATGAGCCGTATACGTAGACCTCGTCACGAATTTGGCCGTCGTGCCAGTACAGCGGTGACTCGATTACCGATAGACGATGCGTGTCTAACAGCGATTGTCCGTAGTGATAGTCGCCAAGCGTTGCGCGTCGCGAATGGCATCGCCCGCAATTATCCGCTTGAATCGTGCTTTCTAGGGCCGTCGACCGGTGCGCAATATCCTCATCGGGGGCTCGCACCCACTGACCGCGGGCAGCTAGCGCTAACTCAAAACCCATGTCGGCAGCAGACGGGTGGGCTAGTGTTCCCCTTGGATGTTCGTGGGCCGATCCCGAGCTGGAAACGTTGGCGGATGACTTTGGTTGGCCCTGCACCGTCATCAACGACACGTGCTCAGAGCCAGGACCGTGACAAGACTCGCAGCCAACGTCGATTTGGTCATACGTGGTTTGATAGCTGCGCTCGCTGGCGTTGTAGCCCTTGACTACGTTGGTGCTGTGACACTCGGCGCAACGGCTATTCCAGTTATGGTAAATACCCGTCCAGTGAAGGGGGCTGCCCGAAGTGATGGGCTCTTGGTTCTCATAGATATGATACCAGCGCTGGCCGCCTTCGATTGCTTTACGACTATCCCAGGCAATACTTAATGCATTAAGGCTGCCTTTCTTTGTGGGCAGTAATAGCTGCTGAAGTGGATAGACACCAAATACATATTCGACGGGATAGTCTGCGAGCTCACCCTTTTCATTGTCGGTATTAACCCAGTACGCACCCGCTTTTTTGAAAAACGTGGTGGTCACGCCTTCGTAGACGAACTTGGCGTTATCGAAATCACCCAGCACGGTTTCGGCATTTGCTTCCTGCATCGCAAGATCGTGATGCGAACCCGTCCAGTCGTTGACCTGTGATTCGTGACAGCCCGCGCAGGCGTTATTGCCTAGATAGGCTGCATCGCCTGCTGTAGCGGTAGCGGTAAAAAGATGGCTTAGAAAAAGAAGGTGACCTAGCAATAGCAGCCGGGTCAGATCGTTTACGCTAGCGGATCGAGCTAGGACCAGAGTTCCTTGCTTAATTGCTCCACGGGTTCTTTGGCCCCACGGGCTAGCCACCGTGCAAGCGAAGCTGCCACGTTGTTGAAGCGAATCTTGGGTGCCGAAGGCATATCCTCTAACCACGTACGCGCCTTTTGAGTATCTAGAGCTTGCATTGTAGTGGCATAGCCGAGCTGCTCAAGCGCTGCTGCATTCGAAAGTTGTTCCATTTGTTTTGCGAGCGGACGGGTCAATACGGGCTTACCCCATTGAAGGCATTCGGAGATCAGCTCAAAGCCTGTATTACAGATAACACCTCTTGCTGTTGCGAGGTCGCGTTTGAATCCGTCGATGTTGGCCTTCTGTCGCAGGACATTTCCCTGTTGCTCATTACTGACTGCCGGTGAATATTGAATAAAGGATTTGTCAGCGAACCCCTGCAACCATCTCGTGGTGACGTCTTGGTCTTCGAAAGGCAAATAAACCAGCACATGACCCTTTGATGCATCGGGGTCGATATCGGGCAAATCCAGAATGGGTGGAAGAATAGTGTTGTCAAAAGGTGCCCAATGAAGCCCCACGGGGATATCCACCGACGCAAATTGATTCATCACGAGCCGACTCACTGCGTTATCACCCGTAAGTGGCGTATTTTTGCCAAAAGCGTATTGATGGCCAATGCCTATTGTCTCTCGCCCCCTGGCCTTTGCGGCCCAAGCGGTAACCGGCTCATAGTCACAGGCAATGAGGTCATAAGGGTCTAAATCTAAGCGGTTTACATCTTTTAGGAAGGTGGTGGGCGCTAAATTCAACGCCGTCTTCCGGTACCGCATTCTTCCCGCTTCGGTGACCATTGTGATGCCTTCGCGGTGCTTGAAGTTACCAAAAGGCTCCATGTCAAAAAGCTTTGATTTTTCACGTCCTGAAAAAAGCCAGGTCACATCGACATCGAAGTCGCGTAGCGCGTGCGCAAGACCGCGTGCGCGGCTGATATGACCTTGCCCAGTCCCTTGAACGCCGTAGAGAATTTTTTGAGTCATAGGTCTTAAGTGTTGTTATAGGCTCAGAAGAGAAGCAGTGCCCAAAGCTACGCTTGACCCGAGGATTGCACCTGCAACGATATCACCGGGAAAGTGAACACCCACAATGACGCGAGACAAGCCTACGGCAACTGCCCAGATGAATAAGACGCTCGCCACTCCACCAAACACTAACGAGGTCATGACACAGAGGCAGAATGCGGCCGAGGTATGGCCTGATGGAAAGCTGAACTTGTCAGAAGCCACGATGAGTGAATGAATGCTGGGTCTCAAATCGTAGGGCCTGAGGCGCTTCAAGGAATTTTTCAAAACGTAATAGCTAAATCGCTCGACGCTGAACGCGACCAAAAGTGCGAACGCATACGTGGGTGTGAGTAACGACCCTGACAGCCAAACAATGAAAGGTGCAAGCAACTGCGCGTACCCATCCCCACTCTTGGAAACCGCCAGTGCAGTATGGGTGAGTGCCTGTCGCGCCTTGCCATAGCCAAATACTTTGTTAAATAAGGCTAGGTCTATTTGCTGTAGCAATGACAAACTAAGCAAGCTT
>JAYOAN010000129.1:0-4332 GCA_038104285.1 Halieaceae bacterium | reverse complement strand
ATTGCCGATACTCACCACATTTTGGGACAGTCTGTCTCCGTCAGGGATCCCTCTATCACCGACAGTATCGAGCAGACAGGGGTCGACTACATCGAGCGGGAATCCGATGTTCTACTCTCGACGTCAGAGCTTTTGGGCAGTCTTGGCTCGGAGCTTTTGTGATTTACGCGCGTTGTAGCCTGCCTCGATTGACACAGCTACCACGCCGAGCCACACCAACCCAAATGTCGCGATAGTCACACTTGTAACTGGCTCCATCAGCACGAAAATAGCGACGATGAGCTGTATGGATGGACCGACGTAAGTCAGTAATCCAATCGTAGAAAGCGGCAGCACGCGGGTTGCAGCAACGTAGGTGAGCAGTGGTGCCGCAGTAAAGGCACCCGCACAAAGTAAAAACAAATCCACCTTGAGACCATGCTCACCCATGCCCGAACCATCGTGAGTCAAAATCCACAATGCAGCGAAAGGTGCCATGCAGAGCGACTCTAGAAACAAGCCCTGCATGGAGTCGGCGTTGATTTGTTTTCTGATTGCGCCGTAAAGAGCAAAGCTAAGTGCTAGCGTTAACGACACCCAAGGCAAACTGCCGTAGGCGAAGAGTTGTACCAGCACTGCGATGACAGCCAATGAGATGGCTAGGACATGGACTGGCTTAGGGCGTTCACCAAAGACGAAAATACCCAACGCTATGGTGAGTAAGGGCAGCATAAAATAGCCGAGACTGGCTTCAGTCGCGCGTTCATTGGTCACAGCGAACACATACACGCCCCAGTTGATTGTTAGCATCAGCGCTGCCAACGCTATCCAAAAACAGAACTTAAGCGCACGCATCAAGGCAAGCGTCTCGCCCAGACGACCAAAGTAAGCAACGATGAGAAAGGTGACCGGCAAGGTCCATAGCGCTCGATGTGCCATCACATCAACAGGACCGATGGGCTTGGTTTGAATCCAATAAAGCGCCGCAATCCCCCAGATGAAATTAGCGGTGAGAGCAAGTAATATACCTCTGATTGTATCGGCTTGATTCACCTGAATAACCTACTTGCACGCAATGTTAAGGAAGCCGCAGTAATTAACCACCGAGACGCTCTGGGTGCAAGATTCATCACACATTAAATCTCATGCAATGCATCCTATCGCGCACTTGTGGACCACTATCTCGCGCACGGTTATAACCCACTGTTTAAGCACCTCACTCCTTTTTTCGATTGTCAATGCGCAAGGTGAGCCGCTCGAAGCCAGAGACACCTCACAAGATCATCAAGACGCCTCTGATACTGCGAAGCCTAGTTCGCTGGGAGCAAGCACCTCGAAAGTCGCGCAAGGTCTCCTCGCCCCCAGAAGCGTCGTTAAGTTTGAAGTCCCCATCCGACGGATTGAAAATGGTGCGAGGCGTAATTTCATCGAGAACTGCAGTGCATACGCAGTAAAGAAAACATCTGAACACTACCTGTTTCTCTCCTCGTGGCACTGTATCGATGGTTACCAACGAACTCGAAAATCGCCCATCCTCAAACATGCGGGCCGAACCACGCAGCCTATTCTTGGCGAGTCAGGAGGCGATATGACGCAAGACTGGCTACTACTGACAGCGCCTCAGGTTGCTTTTGACAGGTCGCTTACGCTCACACCCCTGGCGTCTAAGCCTGTTAAGGCAGGTGAAATACTGTACGGATTTGGCTGGGGTGGATACGCTCAGAGTTCGCGATCTACGCCCAAGGTATTAACCTGCCGAGCGATGGAGGTGGGGCGCCGGCTGACGCTCGACTGCGGCTTTTCTAAGGGCGACTCAGGCGGCCTCATTGCAAGGCGGATAAATAGCGGTTACGAGGCAGTAGGGATTATATCTGCGGGCGATTCATCCACCATAACGTATGCCTATCCAATTTCCGCCTTGCCTACGAAAGTAAGCTCCCAGCTACTGACAATTATCGATTGACTCAATCAGCTAAACGCACGGCAGCATCGGCACCTATGTGGGTCTCTCCACGTGCTCTAGCCAATGAAATCTGCTTTTGTCGTTCGGTGAATCGCCGTTTCTGCTGTTCACTGTGTGCATCGTGACACCGTGGACAGGAGACACCTGGTACGTACAAGTCTGATGCCTTTTGTGCATCATCTATGGGGAATCGACAGGCATAACACTGATCGTATCTCCCCTTCTCTAGGTGATGATCAACCGATACGCGACTGTCAAAAACAAAACACTCCCCGTTCCATCGTGTTTGCTCGACTGGCGTCTTTTCAAGGTAGTTCAAAATACCACCCTGCAAATGCCACACGTCCTCAAATCCCATGGAAACAAGCAGCGACGTGGATTTTTCGCAGCGAATACCCCCAGTACAGAACATCGCCACTTTTTTGTGCTTGCTTGGATCAAGATTTTCCTCAACCCACTCGGGGAACTCCCTAAAGCTGGTCGTATTCGGGTTAATTGCGCCCTGAAAGGTCCCAATCTCAACCTCGTAATCATTTCGCGTGTCGATAACCAGACAGTCCGGGTCATCAACCAACGCGTTCCACTGCTCAGGCGACGCGTAGCGGCCCACAGATTGATTGGGATCGATACCGGGGCGCCCCATGGTGACAATCTCTTTTTTCAACTTAACCTTCATGCGCAAAAAAGGCCGATCTGTGTTGTAAGAAAACTTACATTCCAAATCTGCGAGGCGGTCATCGCTCCTAAGATAAGCGAGCACCTCAGAAATCGCTCGCGGTGTTCCCGCAATCGTTCCGTTGATCCCCTCCTCGGCTAATAGCAAGGTCCCGCGAATACCTCGCGCGTCGCAAAACGCTAGCAACGGGGCTCGCAGGTTTTGGTAGTCCTCCAGACGGACAAATCGGTAAAGCGCTGCAACCTCTGTACTCGTAGCGTCCGGCGACATCAACGACCTCCGCCACGACAATTGGGCGAGTCTGGAACAGCGCCTTTAGCTTCCCATTCCGCGGCTGTCATTGTATGAAGTGCCAGTGCGTGAATGGGGCCAGTCATCAGGTCAGCTACCAACCCATAGACTTCCTGGTGACGTTTTACGAGACGCAAGCCATCAAACTTATCCGAGACCAGAGTGACCTTGAAATGGCTTTCTGACCCCGGCGGCACGTTGTGCATGTGGCTCTCGTTCACAATTTCAGAAAAAACGGGTGAGAAATGGGTCTTGAAACGGTCTTCAAGTTGATTCTGAATACTTTGCATGGGATAGACTCCTAAGGCTAGGCTAAGGATACCAGACAGACGTAAAACCGAGCGAGTATCAATGACGGAGCGGGCGATAGATATTTGGCTGGATTCAGCACAATACGACAGGAAAACCCTAGAAGCATTGCGTGATAATTTAATGCAGGCATTCAACCTGCCTGCAAATCAGGCCGACGTTTTACTCAACGGTAGCTCTCATCGAATCAAACGCTCATGCACCGTTGAAGAAGCAGAAAAACTGATTACACAGTTCACATCTTGGGGCATCGAGTTGAGAGTCGAGGTTATACCTACCGGAGACGAGGGTACAATGAATGCATCCGCACCGAATGAAAAAGAAACTCAGCAGATGCAATCAGACTCAACATTCTCACTCGCTCCGCACGGTGACACGATCCCCAATCTATTGCGCGACAAAACACCGCCCAATGTAATGACAGATCATTTACAATTGCTCAAAGAGTAATCCTCGATCTGGACGTATGTGTGAGCTCCACGCCCATTGATTCACCCGAGAATCTAACCCACTATCCCAGAGCGCCTGTTTGGCGTCATCTACTGGCGATGGTGTACGACCTTTTTCTCATCATTCCCCTTTTGATGGTTACCTCTGCCCTCTTGGTAGGGATATATGGACCCGTCGAAACAGCGACAGAGCGCGTGGTTCCCGCATGGCAACAGTGGGTTTTAGCGTTAGTAGCACTCATAGCCTTTTTTGGTGTCTTTTGGCGAAAGCAGGGTCAAACGCTGGGTATGCAAGCCTGGCGTGTAAAGCTCGTGACGCAAGACGACCCAAGCAAGCAAGTGACCTGGAGCCAAGTAATCACGCGAGTCGTGGTTGCATGCCTCCCGCTTCTCGCAGCCCTTCTGCCGTTTGTCTTCTTTGATGTGAATAACGCACCGAGTGGCATTTACGCTTTAGCAGCCTTACTCGCAGTAGCAGGGGTGCTCTGGCGCTTTACGAATGCATCGCGTCACTATCTGCATGACATGCTTTCGGGCACAGAACTCCTGCAGACACCAAAACGAAAGAAGTCCGAGATTTCAGAACCGTAGATTAATTCACGAACTGACATGGCTTGGCTTGGCTTGGCTTGGCTTGGCTTGGCTTGGCTTGGCTTGGCTTGGCT
>JAYOAN010000128.1:0-4334 GCA_038104285.1 Halieaceae bacterium | reverse complement strand
TCAAAATCCCCCGCCCTTAAAAGCGTGCCGGTTCGAGTCCGGCCTCTGGTACCAACCTTTGTTAGCAATTTTCCTATCTACGCCGCGTAGCAAATTTCACGTTTTAACGTTAGCGTGAACGCTTCTTTAAATTGGAAGGCATAGCGCCATGTTCTCGGATATTTGCAACTCGATTGCCGCCCAACTAACAGCCAACGGACACACAGTCTCGATAGCAGAGTCCTCAACGGGCGGCCTGATTGCCGCGAACCTCTTGTCGGTCTCTGGTGCCTCGAGCTACTTCAAAGGCGGCAGCGTTATTTACACGCGCGAATCCAGACACGCCTTCCTCGACCTTGATTTGAGAAAGGTAAAAGCGCTTGAACCTCTCACCGAACCCATGGTGGCTGAGTTCGCCCAGGCTGCCCGCCTAAAACTAGATGCGACATGGGGTATTGCGGAGCTTGGCGCCGCAGGTCCTAAAGGCACGCCCTACGGCCACAAAGCTGGAACAAGTGTTATCGGCATCAGCGGGCCGTTGGCCGCTACGCTTACGGTGGAGACATCAATAGCGGATCGCGAAGAGAACATGCATCGGTTCACCGAGGTGGCGCTCGAACTCTTTAGCCTGACCTTATTAAAATTTGCTGAAAATTAGGCCAAACCCGAGAGTGCAAACGACTTAGGCTGTTGGATTACCGTTGCACAAACGCAGGTGATACTCGTTCTGCTCGTCACCTTCATCTTGCAATATCAACTCTGTTCCCGAGTGACTTAGGCAAGCGAGCAACGCCTTCCGGGCGGTGCTAAGGTCAGACTCGGGCAAATCTGCCGTCGCTTGGTCGAACGAGAGTCCCCAGCCAACGCCACTATCAATAATGCGAAGATTGAGACATTCAAAACCCTCAACCTCTTCAGTCCAGAGCGAGACCTCAATACGCCCATCGTCAGTCGTCTCAGCAGATAAACTGATAGCGGCTACCAAGGCGGTTTGGACACTGTGGCTGTAGCCAAGAATCGTTTCTGGCAAATCATCTGAATTCAAAAACTTGGCATCAACTGGCGTATCGATGGTCGATACCTCTAAGACCATTTGTCCGAGAGATGAGAGCTGCTTTAAGTCGATCTTCTCGATTTTTGGCCTTTGAGTGGCCGATGTCGGAGGACTCTCCAAACGCAGGGTATTGAGACTCAGGGTCGCCTGCATGAACTCGCTGATCGCGATATCAAAATATCGACGCTCACTCTCAGGGATATCGCCATCACGCATGACAAAAGCAAATTGACTCATCCTTTCGAGCTGCCGATTCAATGCGTCATGGATCGATGAATTGACTGAATCTCTTACAAGCAACGAGTCAGCAAATGATCTCAAGGTATCAGTGCTGGTTGCGCGGTAGCGCATGTAAGCCGCTGTAGTGAGAAGTAGGAAAAGCGCTAATACCAAAGGAATTGCCGTTCTCCATTGCGGCGCTGACTCGGAGGCTGGCATTCTCATTGCGCTGTAGCGCTCGTTTGGTTGGTAAATGCTATAGGTCAGTGCTTTCGTCTCTTCAGTATCGTATTCGGTTCTGTAGCTCAGGCTATGCTGAAGGTCTACGTCGTCACAATTGAGAACACCCGCGGCTACATCCCAAGCCAGCTGACATTCACCCGTTCGCGCATCGATGTTGATAATACGCATGGGGGTAGAACCGCCCACCATCTGCTGACCAATAAGATCGATACTTCGATGAGTATCAGCAATCCCGACACGATGGACCATAAACCAACGTGACAAACCCGTTTCGTCCTCGAAGATCAATCTTGTACTGATCAAGACAGGTTGCGGTGACGCTATCTTGAGTAACGAACTTTCCTCGACCTGATAGATCTCGTTGTTAGACTGAAAAAGTTCAACCGCCGCGAGGTCAACGTGATCGAACAGGGGTGTATTTGCGACGGATACCCCTTCCAGCGCCGCTTCGCTTGGATAACGACCTCTAAGCAACAGCTGGCCGTCAGGGGTTTCCTGAACTAAATAGGTCTCGAAAAAGTCGTAGCGAGAATTCCTAAGCGAGAAGCCGATCCTCGAAAACGCGTCTTTTAAGATCCCCGCCCGCGCATCATCTGTGTCGACCTGATTGAGTTCTGAGAGACTGTAAAGCGCGAGTTGAGTGGCGCTTTGCACGTCTCGTGCCAGAAGATCGCGCATACCCTCTCGTCGAGTGGCGTCCTTCTGAAAAACCGCTTCGTATTGCTGCCTAGCGATCGTTCGAGAATCTGCAAGGCGAGAGCTGATATCCCACATCAACAACCCCAAGAGCACTGTGAGTGCAGCAATGTATAAGCGACCAGCAGCTGTGAATGTGCTCATGCTCGAGATTCCATCACTCTGAGGGGGACTTTTCAAACCTCACACTAGCCCTCTGACTTCGCGAGATCAATGCTCCATGAGGGGTAGGCGCTTATATGGAGCTTTTCACTAGATTGAGATGACCGGATCTCAGCCCATCGAGATATTTTTGGCCTTCTCATACCGATGTGGTGTTTCTTAAAAACACCAACTTTTGAGATCCCAAGGCTCTTTTTATAGACCGTCAGCACGGTGCTACCGACGGTTGGATCAAAGTAAGTTGCGAGCAATAACAACCGACGAAAGACCAATCCATAGCGTATTGAAAGCCACCATTGTCGGAAGCAATTTTCGCTCTGAGACCCAGATCAACAGTGCTGATGTCAGCAGCGTCACCACATGCAACTGCCAGATTTCCCGTTGCCACACTAAGCCAGGAATAATCACCGCCGCCTTCGCGATCCAGGCGATTGCCTCAACCACGTTGTAGTTAACCCAATAACCATCCTCGAACCACATGCGGTAGCTTTTCAGAATATTGTCAAACCCAACATGGGCGTACACGAGCGCTGTTAATGTGAGGAATAAAAACAACGCAAGAGCTATTTCGGTCATGGGTATTCCAAGGCTTGGCGTAAGAAGCACAATGGTAGACTGGACACACCAATGAGACGGCGACTGCCTATACTTCGTCCTTGTTTCCTGGGCATGAATACCGATTTACACCCGATACAAGAGCTCGACAGTACTGCCCTCAACAAACAACCCCCTTCACTCCAACCGAGAACACATCAGTGACCGACGTGAACGTTGTTTTAAAACGCTTTGATACCCCTGATGAACTTCGTGAATTCGACAAGGGAAAGCTCGAACTGGTATCTCTCGGCGGGATGACCATTGGAAGCGCCACTTACCAACCAGGCTGGAAGTGGTCGGAAGGCGTTGGCTCTGCAATGAACGAGGCCTACTGTCATGCTGAACATGTGGGGATGGTGGTCTCAGGCTCGGCTACGGCAGCCATGGCGAGCGGCGAGATTGTCGAGATGAAGCCAGGCGATCTTTTTTACGTACCACCCTCGCCCCACGACAGCTGGGTCATTGGCGACGAGCCCTACGTCTCATTGCACTTTATGGGTGCCGCTGGTTACGCAAAAAAGGGCGAATAAATCGCCCTTCGTACACCCACCGTCTACCCACCGTCTACCCACCATCACCTGCGGTTCATGACTTCGAGACAATCACATGAACCCTACTTCTTTAGGCTAAACCACTAAAGGCAGGCAGACAGGCAGTCACTAACGTTCCAACGCTAGAAACTAATCTTCGCGTCGACACCGTAGGTTGCAGGTGCTCCCCAATAGCTAATCGTCCACAAACCAAAGGGGATGGTGTTCTCTCGATATTCTTCGTCAAAGATGTTTTTACCCCAAGCAGACACCTGTAATTGAGCTGAATCACCGAGCGAGATCTCACTCCAGGTCACACGCGCATTGACAACGTCGTACGAGGCAATCTGACCACTGACATTCTGGTCTTGGTTTGCGTAAACCACATAGTCGTCTTTGTAATTCCAGTCGATATGGGTATCAATCCGACCCCATGGGCCTGAGCCCATAGCCCAATCTAATGCAACGCTGGCGGTTGTCTCAGGCGCGTACGGGAAGTCTTTAGAATCTTTGACATCAACACCAAGCTCGATGAATTCATCGTATTCAGCATCCAGTGTTCCAACGTTTGCTGAGAGTTTGATTGCATCGGTTAACTGAGCAGCCAGTTCAACCTCGATTCCCTTGATCGTCGCAGCACCTGCGTTATCAACGGTAGAGGCAGCACCGCCGGAGCCCTCGAGGAACACGCTGAACTGCATATCTGAAATATCGTTCCAGAAGGCGGCCGCATTTATTTCCACGCGGTCATCTGCCAAGCGAGCTTTGTAACCCACTTCGAAAGCCAGCACTTCCTCTGGATCAAAGCTGTCGAAGAACGCCTCAGCTGTCGGTGCCTCACCGTTAAAGCCGCC
>JAYOAN010000011.1:19553-22353 GCA_038104285.1 Halieaceae bacterium | reverse complement strand
ACCCGAATCGTGCTTGAACTGAGCGAATTCATTGAACGCAAGTCACGGACGGACACGTCATATCGGCGCGCAATTTCGGACAACGTGTCGCCTCGGGCAACGGTCACTGTTCGGACGGTTCCGCTGCTATCAGACCTGCGGGCGAATAAGGTTCCAGGCGGCGGATAGGCTTCAAACCAGCGATCGACACCACGATAAATTGCCGACGCCATTTTTTCTTGATAGCCGGCGCTGTTGAGCGATTTCGCTTCCTTGGGGTTAGAGATAAACCCCGTCTCGACGAGTATCGAGGGAATATCTGGCGATTTAAGTACCGAGAACGCTGCCTGCTCTACCTGCTTTTTATGCAGTCTCGCGAAATCGCCCATCTCCTCCAGCACCTCTTTACCCACACTCAAACTGGAGTCCAATGTTGCTGTCATCGACAAATCTGTGAGTACGCCCGCGAGCACATCGTCCATTTCCGATACCGCAACACCGCCAACCAAATCAGCCGCATTTTCTTTGTCAGCTAAAAATTGCGCGGCAGTTGACGAGGCGCCGCGAGTGGAAAGCGCATAAACCGAGGCGCCATTGGCGGAGGGATGTGTAAAAGCGTCCGCATGGATCGATACGAAAAGATCCGCTTGATGTTTGCGCGCTAATTCACGGCGCCCTTTTAAGCTCACGTAGTAGTCGCCCGATCGAATCATGACAGGACGATAGTTGGGTGAGGCCTCCAGCTTTTTCTTCAATCGCTGGGCAATGGCCAAGACCACGGTCTTTTCTCTCAGCTTATTAGGGCCCGAGGCGCCAGGGTCCTCCCCACCGTGTCCGGCATCGATTGCAACCACAACTGGGCGGCGCGTATCCACTTGTTGAACGGTCTTCGCAGGTTTTTTGGGTGCCTCAGCTTTCTCTTTGGGGGTGGTGTCATACAGATCAAGTACTAATCGATGACCTGTGCGCTCATTGGGCTTTAACTCGAAACTCGACGGCTCAATTTTGGCTGCTAGATCAAACACCACGCGCAAATCCTCGCCGCCCCGGATTCCGGATCTAACGCGCGTAATCGGCGTCCCCTCAAGCGGCAGGTCGGTTAATACGCCTTGTAGCGCCGCGCCCTTCACGTCTAAAACAAGTCTGTCCGGTCCTTTAAGCTCCATCACACTATGTGTCGTAGGACCAGAGAGATCGAGAACGATACGGGTGTGGTCTGGCGCACGCCACAACCGAACGTCTTTGACCTCAACGGTGGCGCTCGCCTCTGCCACGATGAAGGAGAGAGCCACGACGGCTGCCAGCACATGGTGGAATAACCTCACGAATCGACTCATGCGCTTCGCGCCTCAAAACGATCGAGAATGAGCTCACCCTTTTCGGTATTGGCCGTCAGCGAAACCTCACGACCCCCCCTTACCTCACTGAGCGAGACCGTTAGATCCGCAGTGGGCAGCCATCCTTCGCCACGACTCGGCCACTCGATAAACAAGATAGCCTTTGCCGCAAGGTAGTCTCGAAAGCCCAGATATTCGAGCTCTTCTGGGTCGGATAGACGGTAGAGGTCAAAATGGCAAAACTGCTGCCCACTTGAGAGTAGGTAAGGCTCGCACAAGGTGTAGGTCGGGCTTTTGACCGCGCCCTCATGACCCTGTGCTCGGAGCACACCGCGGGTGAGCGTTGTCTTGCCGGCACCGAGATCGCCCTCCAGAAAGATAACTGCGCCCGGCAGGAGCGCAGCGCTCAATGCGCGCCCCAATGCAACGGTCTCGTTCTCGTCTTTCAAGAAGGTCATAACAGGTGCTTCGATCTCCATGCGCGGAGTGTACCTTGCTCAACCCCTTATCTGTCACAATGTTTGAGTGAAAACCGAGAACGACAACGAATTAATCGCAACAATCCGAAACTGGGCGGCAGAACTGGGTTTCCAGGATATCGGCTTTACCGGTGTCGACTTGGGTGCGCACGAGGGCTATCTGCAAAAATGGCTCGACGCTGGATACGAAGGCACCATGGATTGGATGGCGCGCCATGGCACTAAACGTAGCCGCCCCGACGAATTGGTTCCCGGCACCTGCACCGTCATATCTTGCCGAATGGATTATCTTCCCGAGGCGGAAGATTCGTGGGAGGTGATGGCGTCCAGCGAAAAGGGGTTTATCTCCCGCTATGCACTGGGGCGCGACTATCACAAGCTAATACGGAGCAGACTGGCAAAGCTGGCTGAGCGAATTCGAACAGAGCTCGCCTCTGGAGAATTCCGAGCGTTTGTCGATAGTGCGCCAGTGCTCGAGCGCGCTATTGCGGAACGCGCAGGCATGGGCTGGATTGCGAAGAACACCATGCTCATCAACGAATCGGCCGGGTCCTGGTTCTTTCTCGGCGAAATATATACCGACATACCACTGCCTCATTCCCAACCGAAACGAGAGAAGCACTGTGGCAGTTGCAGTGCCTGCCTAGAAGCCTGCCCAACAGATGCGTTTGTCGCGCCCTTTGTCTTGGATGCGCGGCGATGCATTTCCTATCTCACCATCGAGCACAAAGGTTCAATAGACCCTGAATTGCGATCAAAAATGGGCAATCGCATTTATGGGTGCGACGACTGCCAACTGGTCTGCCCTTGGAATAAGTTCGCATCGATTAGCAGAGAGCCCGATTTCGAACCCCGCGGCGATCTCGCCAACCCCGATCTCGTGTCGTTATTTGCTTGGAGCAAGGACGAGTTCGAGCAGCAACTGCAAGGTTCGCCTATTCGGCGCATTGGACACGAGCGTTGGCTACGAAACATCGCTATCGCGCTGGGAAATGCCGAAACATC
>JAYOAN010000011.1:17887-19453 GCA_038104285.1 Halieaceae bacterium | reverse complement strand
CCCTCGGATGAGGTGCTCCCGGTAGTACCGCAACTCCTCAATCGATTCACGAATGTCAGCCAAGGCTTCGTGCGCATTTTGCTTGGGGTGCGCAGGGAGATCTGCCCGCCAGTAACCTGCAAGCAGCTTGAGCGTTGTCACGTCCAGATTTCTGTAGTGAAAAAACGCCTCGAGCTCCGGCATGTGCCTCGCCATAAAACGGCGGTCCTGACCGATAGAGTTCCCGCACATTGGTGAGGTATTGGGCTGAACCCACTCCCTAAAAAATTCCAGTGTTAGTTCGGTGGCGGCCTGTTCATTGATAGCGCTTGCCCGCACCCGATCAACTAGACCAGATTCACCATGCGTTCGGGTATTCCACTCGTCCATCTTGGCGAGCGTGGCGTCGCTCTGGTGGATGGCAATCACGGGTCCCTCCGCCAGAACCTCTAGGTCTTTAGTCGTCACGATACTGGCGATTTCAATCACAACATCGGTGTCAGGGTCGAGTCCCGTCATCTCCATATCAACCCAAATTAGCCGTTGCTCGCTCGTCATGACCCACTACTCCACAAAAATAGTTAAATCCCACCAACGGGATCATTGCGACAGGTTACACTGAACGAATGGCAAATCGGCGACTAACGGACAGGCAGCGACGGCAAATCGAGCAAAATGCGGAGAAACGCAGGGAGAATTCGTTGCTGGGTGAGGGAGAAGACCTCGAGGGCATCATCATCGCCCGTTTCAGCAAAGCTGCTGTTGTGATGGATGAACAGCATGAGATGCATCGCTGTCACCTGCGCCCCAATCTTGCCCACCTCGTCGCTGGAGATCGTGTTCTCTGGCAAAAAAACGAACAGGGCGCTGTGGTCTCAACACAACTCGAACGTCAATCGGAGATAAAACGCCCTGATGTTCGCGGGCAACTCAAAGCCGTGGCCGCCAATGTCGATCTCATCATTATCGTGATCGCCCCAGAGCCTGAACCTTTTGGCAACTTGATCGATCGTTATTTGGTCGCAGCCCATCTCGAAGGCATTGAGACCGTTATTGCACTCAACAAATCGGACCTTGTGGCATCCAACCCTGAGAGCCGAGCGCTCTTAAATCGCTACGAGGCGATTGGATATTCGATCATCGAAACCGGTCCAGATGAACGATCCACAAAAGCACTAAGTGATTTGTTGGGCGAACAAACAACGGTCTTTGTGGGACAAAGTGGCGTTGGTAAGTCATCGATGATCAACCGATTGATACCTGACCAAGAGCTTCGTGTCGGCGCGCTGTCGGAGAGCGTTCTCAAAGGCAAGCACACCACAACAACGACCGAAGTCTTTCGCAGACCGGAGGGTGGTCTGATTATCGACTCCCCCGGAATACGCGAGTTCGGCCTACAGCACGTCGCAGCCAAGGATGTAGCGCCGGGCTTTAGAGAGTTTCAGCCGTTCATAGACCGGTGCAAATACCGAGACTGCCGGCACTTGGTTGAGCAAGGCTGCGCGGTCCTCTCTGCACTAGAGACCAGAGAACTATCACAGGATCGCTACGACAGCTTCGTCAATATCGTTAATGACATTGCCAACA
>JAYOAN010000011.1:12477-17787 GCA_038104285.1 Halieaceae bacterium | reverse complement strand
AACCGCATCTTGTTGGGAAGAGACGCCGAGGGCGCTGAGTGGTCCACGAATTTTGGCAGAGTGCGACAGTGGACCGATGCAGACGGTTTTGAGCGTGCATCATTCTTATACTTTGAGGTTCAGGGTCAAACCAAACCACACAGCTACGTAAACAACTATCAGCTGGGTCTGCGCTTTAGAGCCCAAGCTTTGCGCAAATTTTTATTCTTCGAACTCGAACCCACCTTTAATTATCGAGTTGATGAGCCTTACGCGCCGAGAGAGGGTGCATGGGCAATAGAGGCTCGTGTCGAGTTCCTGCTGTTCGACTAGACATATCTGTGGTCAAACACTGCGTAAGAAACAATAACTCCGCAGTTACAAATTCTCCTCGGCGAACGCCGCAAGCCGTGATCTAACAATCCCATTGATGTGCATGATCCCCGCGTGGGGATAGGGCTTGGCACGCTCAACCAAATAGGTGAGTCCCGAAGTTAAAGGCGAGATGTATTTGTTATCGATCTGCGCGAGATTTCCCAACACGACAATTTTTGAGTCAGCGCCCACGCGACTGATGATGGATTTGAGCTGAAACTGCGTCAGACCTTGCGACTCATCTATGATGATGTAGGCACCATTAAAGGAGCGACCGCGCATAAAGTTCAATGACTTAAACTGAATGTTCGCGCGCTCCTTGACGTAGTCAATACTGCCAAAGGAGCATTCATCGGCTCCGTGCAAAATCTCGAGGTTGTCGTCGAAGGCCGCAAGCCAAGGGGCCATCTTCTCCTCTTCTGTCCCCGGCAAGAAGCCGATTTCCTCGGCCATCGGTGGTGTCGATCTAGCAACAATCAGCTTGTTGTACTTCTTTTGCTCGAGAATTGCATGCAGTCCATAGGCTAGCGCCAGTAAGGTCTTTCCCGATCCGGCTGGCCCGGTCAACACGGTCATATCTAAGTCATCGTTATCTAACAGGCGCATCGCCATTGCCTGCTCTAGATTTCGAGGCGCCAATCCCCAGAATCGCTGATTCATTAGATTGTCGCGGCTGTCCACAGCCACATAAACATAATCCGCATCGACGTGATCAACGAAAGAAATGAAGCCGTTGTCATCGTACAAAAACTGGTTGGGATAGGCCTCGGGCAACTCGACACGAGGAATACGATGCAACGTGATGTTGTCTTCTCTGACCGTATCAACTTCTATGATGCCGTCCCAAAAATCACCCGCACTTTTTTTATAGCCCGTCGCCAAAAGGTCAATATCATCGAGCACTCGGTCATGTCGGTAATCCTCAACATGCTCTAACCCCGAGCCCTTGGCCTTTATCCGCATGTTGATGTCTTTCGTCACCAAGCAAACAAACTCGTCAGGATGCTCGCTCTGATATTTGAGGGCGACGTTGATAATGCGATTGTCATTTGCTTGGTCTTGCGTGCTATCCAAAAACGGCACGTTGTCATTAGCGTCGAGCAACTGGTCTGGGAAAATCGCAAGCCTCCCGAGATCTCCTGAGAGTGTAGAGCCGGGAATATCTACGCCTGCTTGGATCGCTTGAGGGGCTGCCGATCCAACGACTTTATCGATCATCTGTATCGCGATTCGCGCCTCGCGACTCACCGACTTATCACGCCTGTCTTTGATGTGGTCGAGTTCTTCCAGAACGGTCATCGGAATCACGACTCGGTGTTCCGCAAAAGCCGTAATCGCCGTCGGGTCGTGCAACAACACGTTGGTGTCGAGCACATAAGTCTTCACCCCTGCAGGTGCGAGCTTAGATAGGTCGTTCGGCAAAGTTACGGATTGCTGCATAGGATCTCCTTGAACTGGATCGAAAAACGGTTACCAATTGCATCGCTCTCTTTTAACCGGGCTCGATCATGGCGCGCGGCACACGGGTTTGCGGTTAAGTTATAGAGGTTATCGGACTGGGTTTGAAAGTGAGTTTGTGGAAAACAGCAGTATGGAAAATCGGGTGATTGAGAGTGGGTCGCCCCAACGAGCTCGCAAGGTCTGCGGATGGAACGAACCGTCAAGGCATTTGGGCTCGGCGTCATCACCAATAAATCGTCCTACTCTCTTAATTTCGGGCCGTATTTCACGCCCCTTCAGTAAAGCCACGCCTTATCAACATGTCAACCAACGACACAGATTTTTTCGAGCGTCGATTTTGTTCCCGAGAAAAACGTGAAAAGTCACCGCCTGTCAGCTAGGATTTAACCTTTAAAACATTAACCTGCCGGCGCAAATAAAACGGTGCCGTCAACCGTGCGCTACCTGGACTTCGAAGTCAGTACTGCCAGTACTGTTAGCAGTCAGTAAAGGACCCGCGAACAGCACATACGAATGTGACTGCCAACGAGACGTCAAAACGTAAACAGTCATAAGCGATACCCAAGAGAATCACCCGAAAATGCTAGACAAAAACGCCCTCTCCCAGCTTCAGGGCCTCAAAGATCAAATCGAAGCCGAGAAAGAGTACGCAGAGGGCACAGTTAAAGCCACGCGTCATCGCTTTGGCTTTGTCGTACTTGATGACAACCGGGAGATCTTTCTTGCACCGGACGAAATGCAGCGCGTTTTGCCGGGTGATCGTGTCTCGATTGTTATCAAGCCGGTAACGGCCAAGGACAAAAAGGCAAAAGAGCAAACAGCGGGCGAATTAGAAAAATTAATAAGCACCTCTGTGGACTGCTTCGTCGGTGAGGTTGTCCAGAAAGGAAAAGCCTTTTTTATCGCACCCGACATACCCGAACTCGCCAATTTCACGCGATGGCTTTTTATCTCGCCGAATGCGCGATCGGGAGCAAAGCATGGCGATCTCGTGCAGTGCCAGTTACAGCGACACCCCTTCAACGACGGAAAGCCCTCGGTAAAAGTGCTTCAAAACCTTGGTAACACAAGTACCCCGGGGATTGAAAACGAGTACTGCGCGTTGCGAGCAGGCATTGCACGATACCTCGCAAAACCCGCTGTAACTTCGCTGGATGGTGCGCTGAAAACGACTCTGGAGAATACCGTCACGCGCACAGATTTCCGTGACCTGCCACTCGTCAGCATCGACGCGCCCTACACCGTTGATATAGATGATGCCATCTGTGCGCAGCCCGAAGGTGAAGGCTGGAAACTGTACGTTGCGATTGCCGACCCAACCGCGGCAATCGGGCACTCCACCGAGATGACCAAAATCGTCGCCGAGCGGGGAACCTCGCACTACTTCCACGGTGCCGCCATTCCGATGCTTCCAGACTCTGTTTCCAAGCCAGCCGCACTTGCACCGGATGAGGATCGACCCGCCATCGTCTGCCAACTGACCATCGCAGCAAGTGGCGAGACCACGGATGCGTTGGTATCTCTTGGCACCGTTCGCTCAAAGGCCAAACTGAGTTATCAGGAAGTTGACAGTGTCATCACCGATAAAACGGATCACGATTTTTCTGCCGAGATTTCTAGCTTAAACGCCTGCTTTGGGGCGCTTAGATCCTGGCGTGAGCAAAACGAACTAGTCATCGAGCACAGAACCGATTTCCGCTGGATTCTCGATGATGCGAAACAGATCAGCAGTATTGAACCCGTCGATAAACGCATCTCACAGATTCTGGTCGAAGAGTGCATGGTGGCCGCTAACAAGGCGATAGCAAATCAACTGAAGGCGGCAGATAAGCCAGGGCCTTTTGTGACTCATGCGGGCATACGACGCGATAAAAGCGATGAGGCTAGAGAGTTTCTTACACGATACCTACCCGAGATGGCGGACACGGATTTCGCGACCACCGAGGGTTTTCGCACGCTCATAAACAGTCTCAATGCAGCAAGTGGCGAACGCCCCCTACGCGCAATGATCAATCGATTGATGTCGAGGGCGAGTTTTAGTGTCAAGCCTGCACCGCACATGGGTATGGCTGTAGAGCTCTATACCAACGGTACTTCGCCACTGCGAAAAGCACTGGATTACTGTGTACACCTCCAGCTCAAAGCCATGCTCGGAGACTCATCGATCACACCGGCGCCAGCCACCGTTTTTGACGCCATTAACCAAGCAAGTGCGAAAAATCGCCAAGCAGTAAACAGCGCACAGAATTGGTTGACCTGTAACTATTTGAATGAATGTGCTGCCAACGGGGAAAACGCCTTCGAGGGCTCAATCGTCCACATCAACACCTCAGGCTTTACCGTACGGCTCGATGAGAACGGTCTGGAAGGTGTTGTTGATTTACGGAGTCACAAAGACAAATTCAGTTTTGATAAATGGGAGATGTCGCTCTCCAGTAAAAACGCTAGCTTCGCCTTGGGGGAGGCGGTCTCCGTCGAGTACCTCCCCATCGACAAGCCTCGTGGCACGCAAGCGGCTTTTTCGGTAATCGCTACCGATTCAAAAGACAAGCCCAAGACTGTGGATACCGCAATGCAGGAAAACGGTATCAGTGAAAATGATGACGCCAGTTCTAATGATTAACAAAAGCCTAAAACCAGAAATAGTCAAAAACGGAATGGCCTAAAATAGCCACCGATAATTCATCTCACTCTATCCAGCGCGCAGGATTAATCCACAATGGACAAGCTACACCTCGTTAAACAACTTCTCACTGACAGCTCGCTTATTGGTAGCGAGGTCAGCGTCAACGGCTGGCTCCGATCGAAACGAGACTCTAAAGCCGGGATATCGTTTTTGGCGGTCAATGACGGCAGCCACTTTGACAGTTTGCAGTGTGTTGCGCCAAAGGAGTTATCGAATTACGAATCAGAAATTTTGAAGCTCTCCACAGGCTGTGCTGTCTGCGTCACGGGCGAACTCGTCGCCTCACAGGGAGGCGGTCAAGCCGTGGAGATTCAGGCAACGAACGTTGTGTTGATTGGCGACGTGGATGACCCGGAGTCGTATCCGATTGCGAAAAAACGCCATACGTTCGAGTACCTCCGAACGCAGGCCCACTTGCGCACACGCACAAATACCTTCGGGGCTGTCACCCGTGTCCGCCACACATTAGCGAACGCCATTCATGACTTCTTTCACGGAGAAGACTTCTACTGGGTGAACACACCGATCATCACCGCAAGCGACTGCGAGGGCGCTGGCGAGCTATTTCGGGTCAGCACCCTCGATTTAAACAACCTGCCACGCACCGATAGCGGACAAGTTGATACATCGCAGGACTTCTTCGGTGGCGATGCTTATTTGACCGTATCGGGCCAGCTGGCTGTCGAGTCTTACTGCCTCTCGATGAATAAGGTCTACACCTTTGGGCCCACATTCCGAGCAGAGAATTCCAACACGTCTCGCCACTTAGCCGAGTTCTGGATGGTTGAGCCCGAGGTGGCTTTTGCCGA
>JAYOAN010000011.1:7901-12377 GCA_038104285.1 Halieaceae bacterium | reverse complement strand
ACTGATTACCCACGCGACATTAAAGCCTTTTATATGCGCCTCAATGACGACGAGCGAACCGTTGCAGCAATGGATGTCCTGGCGCCCGGTATTGGTGAGATCATCGGCGGTAGTCAGCGTGAAGAGCGACTCGACGTACTCGACGCACGGATGGATGCGGATCTTAAAGAGACACTTTGGTGGTATCGCGATTTACGTCGCTACGGCACAGTCCCACACGCAGGTTTTGGCTTGGGCTTTGAGCGACTGGTGGCGTATATCACGGGCATGGAAAACGTCAGAGATGTTATTCCATTCCCAAGAACACCTGGAAACGCTGATTTCTAACTCGCGTTAGATCGACGCGGTAATCGCGTCTTATTGCCGGCCCACTTAACCGAGGAAAGCTATGTCACAGCATAAAAACGTTGCCCTTTTGCTCACCGGCAATGAACTCATGAGTGGTGACACTGTAGACAGCAACTCCTCCCGCATCGCACTCGCTTTGGGTGAGCGACAAATAGCCGTTAGCAAAAAGATTACGGTCGGTGACGACCCGACACTCCTGCGCGCAAGCCTCAGAGAGCTTTGCCGGGAGGCGGGTGTCGTCATCATCAACGGCGGACTTGGCCCCACTGAAGACGATTTAACGGCAGAGGTAGTCGCGGAAGTTGCAGGCGAGCAACTCGCGGATCATCCCGACGCAATAGCACACCTCGAAGAATGGTGTGAGAAACGCGGATTAGAACTCAACGCCAGCAACTTGAAACAAGCGCATTTGCCTGCCTCGGCAGATCTCGTAGATAACCCAATCGGCAGTGCAGTTGGGTTTGCCGTAGAAATTGAAGGTTGCCTGGTGATCACTACACCGGGCGTCCCTGTAGAGCTGACAGCGATGCTTCCCGAAATTTGCGGACGCATTGGCGCTCGTGTGGGTTCCGGTACCACCTATATCCGTCGCCTCCAGACCTTTGGTATCGGCGAATCCACCATTCAGGAGTTGGTCAACGCGCGTAGCAGCGACTGGCCTGAGGGTGTTGTACTCGGATTCCGATCTGGGCTTCCTCAGCTTGAATTAAAGCTTCAGGTCTACGATGCGTCCCTTCTTGAAGCGCGCGATCGTGCCGAAACGCTGCTTACCGAGCTCATTGGCGATCACATCATCGGCGAGGATAGCGAGCAGCTGGCTATGGCGCTGCAGCGAGCCCTTACCGAGCAGGATATGTACGTCACCACCGCTGAGTCCTGTACCGGTGGGCTCATTGCCTCGCTGATCACGAAAGAAGCCGGGTCTTCACAGGTCTTTGGCGCGGGCTTCGTTACCTATGCAAACGCATCTAAACAGAAAGTGCTCGATGTGCCCGAGTCTGAACTCAATAACCATGGTGCGGTCAGTGAACCTGTGGTTCGCTCTATGCTGCGTGGCGCTCTAGACAAAGCCAGCGCGGACATTGGCATTGCTGTATCCGGCGTTGCTGGCCCAGGTGGCGGCACCGAGGAAAAACCCGTGGGAACTGTCTGGCTCGCCTGGGGCACGCGGGCAAAAAATGATGCGATTCGACTACAAATACCCGGATCTCGTGAACGCTTTCAGATCCTCGTCGCGGCAATTGGCCTCGATCTGATGCGACGTCAGGTGTTGAACCTTCCCGCAATTCCGCATTACATCAAGCGCTTTGTTTATCGAAACGCTTAAACAATCCTCGGAACACGACAAATCGCTTCAGCCGATACCGTAAATCAGAGGAACATCAAATGTCGGGGCTTTGGTTCAGGGCTATGACTCAGGGCTGTAAACGAGAAAGCGACCATTCCGCCTCCTCAGAGCGAGAGTCCTGTCGCGCATAAACAAACCGATCGTGGAGTCTGTCGCTGCCACCCTGCCAAAACTCAATTCTGGAAGGCTTCAATCGGTAGCCGCCCCAGTGCGGCGGTCGCGGCACATCACCCCCGGCAAAACGCGCCAAGGTATCGTGGAACTGTTGCTCGAGTGCTGCACGATTTTCGATCGACTGACTTTGTTGCGAGGTCCACGCTGCAATCTGGCTCGCACGTGGTCTGGCCGCAAAATAGCGATCCGACTCTCCCTCGGAGGCCCTCTCTACCGTTCCGGAAATACTGACCTGACGATCGAGCTCGTTCCATGGGAACAGCATTGAGGCTTGATCACAGTGCGAGAGCGCTGCCGCTTTATCACTGTTGTAATTGGTGTAGAAAACAAAGCCTCGCTTATCGACGCCCTTCAGCAATACGAAGCGCTGACGAACCATTCCGGTTGGCTGCACGGTGGCGACAACACAGCCAGTCGGATCGGCAAGCCCGGCAGCTGCGGCATCTGCCTGCCATTGCTCGAACAACTCCAGTGGCTGCTCTGGTAGTGAAGCACGCTGCAGCCCACCCTGCGTGTACTGCCTGCGAAAATCCTTGAGTTCCATAACCCCTCCTGAGGACGTCATGGTAATCGATATTGGTTAGTCTTTGGTTCGAAACCATGGGTCACACTCGAGCTTTCAATAATCATCGTTATCGACTCTCGGTTTGCTCCGCTAATTGGTAGCAAACAACTCTAGGATTAATTGATCGAAATCAGGCCTCTGAACCGATACACCGCCAATGGTGTCTTCGCACAGGCTCGTCTGGACGGCACGGTTAGGTTAGTGCCATAGAGAGCGTATTTAAAAACGGTGCTCAAAGCAGACTTCGTGACAACCGAAGGCCTAGCACCAAATGCCCAAAGGGTGCTCATATCAAGAGCAACCTGTGGTAATTTCCTGTCTCTTGTTTTTCGGAGTCAGCATCGATGCGCCTAAGCCGTTTTCTTCTCGCATTTCTTATTGCAGCAAGCCCTCTTCAAGGCTGGGCACAAGGCGAGGGCCAAGGCGGCCCCCTGATTGACTACGGAACACGCTTCCTACCCGCGATCGCCTCGCGCGGTCTGGTCTCAGGTCCAGAAAAGCTGGCTTCAGAAGCCGGTTTGGAGATGTTAAAAAAGGGCGGCAACGCGGTTGATGCTGCAGTCGCTACCGGTTTTGCTCTAGCGGTAACACTTCCACGCGCGGGCAACATCGCCGGCGGTGGCTTCATGCTGGTGCACCTGGCAGAGTCAGATAAGCAGGTCTTTATCGATTATCGGGAAATGGCACCCGCGGGCGCGTCTAGGGATATGTTCCTTAATGAAGACGGCACCGTTAACAAGCGAAAAGCCTATAACAGCGTAAGTGCGGCCGGAATTCCCGGCACAGTAGCGGGTCTGATTCACGCGCTCGAGAACTACGGCACGCTCGATTTAAAAACCGTGATTCAGCCTGCCATCGATCTTGCAGCGCAAGGCTTTGAGGTGCCTGCAGCGCTTCACTTGAACCTGCGCTCCGCGTCAAAACGTCTTGCTCGCAACGACGAGGCTAATCGCGTCTATCTTGGGGGCACAGGCACTGCCCCAGCAATGGGCAGTCTGTTCAAACAGCCCGATCTCGCAGCGACACTCAAGCGGGTTCGAGACAAAGGCTTTGACGGTTTTTACAAGGGCAAAACGGCAGAACTCATCGCCGCTGAAATGCAGCGTGGTGGCGGTGTTATGAATGTTGATGACCTCGCTAGTTATCGCGCGATTGAACGCGAACCCGTTCGATCATCGTTCAGGGGGTACGACATTGTCAGCGCGCCACCCCCCTCCTCGGGCGGCGTTCACGTCTCACAAATCCTGAAACTATTAGAGCCCTACCCCATCGAGGAAATGGGGCATAACAGTGCGGCTTATCTGCATCTATTGATTGAGTCGATGAAGCTGGCGTATGCAGATCGCAGTGAGTATCTCGGCGATCCAGATCGAACTGAGATTCCGGTCAATGCACTCACGAGTGACGCTTATCTCGACGGTCGACGCGCCCTTATTCAAGACGACGTAGCGACCCCATCTGAGCTCATTAAACCGGGCAGCGTGGATGACAATGAGAGCACAGAAACGACCCATTTCTCGATCGTTGATCAGTATGGCAACGTTGTGACCAATACTTACACCATCAACTTCAGCTTTGGCTCGGGCATAGTCGTCCCGGGTACCGGCATGCTGCTCAATAATGAGATGGATGACTTCGCCGCTAAACCAGGCTCTCCCAACGGCTACGGCCTGGTTCAAGGTGAAGCAAACGCGGTTGCCGCAGGGAGTCGACCGCTGTCTTCGATGACCCCAACCATGGTCTTCAAAAACGGTAAGCCTTGGGTTGCCACAGGAAGCCCCGGAGGTTCTCGCATAATTACGGCTGTGGCTCAAACGCTGCTGAACCTTATGGCGTTTGATATGACGCTTGGAATGGCCACCTCATCGCCCCGAATTCACCACCAGTGGATGCCTGATATGGCAATGGTCGAACCCGGCATCTCTGCCGACACGGTCAACATCCTCGAGGCGAGTAAGCACAAAATCCTGCGCTCAAACAGCACTATCGGCCGCGTGAACTCGGTACAAATCGAAGATGGCTGGTTTTATGGCTACGCTGA
>JAYOAN010000011.1:0-7801 GCA_038104285.1 Halieaceae bacterium | reverse complement strand
CCGGGAGGTCATGTCGCAACCTGGTAGATCAGCTCATCGATCGCACTTTCATGGTTTGGCGACCGACGGCAACGAGGTCGCCATTCGAATCCCAAATCTCACAGTCCTGCTCCGTCACACCTCGTATTAACGTGTGCGAGCGGGCGTGACACAAAATCGGTCCAGGCGCGGGCGTGCCTCTAAGCTGAACCGTCATCTCCACCGTTGGCACCCAACCGACATTGGGTACCAACGTAAATGACGGCGGCGGCATCATGTCGCCAAACATGAGCAGATCGATCGGCTGAATCGCTGCGCCGTCTTTGTGTTGCATATACGCAATAAACTCACCTGTGCCTGTAGGCTCTAGCGTTTCGAAGAACTCACGCCCCTTAACGATGCGCGTATCGATCGTATTGTGAATCTCGAGCACATTGTGCGCGGGAACATCGATCTGATCGAACGCCGGCACTTCTGGCATGGTCATGACGGTATTAGTGGGACCTTTTAAGTTTGCGAGGTCGGTGTAGGCCGCATTCGCAATGACCTTCAGACTCCCCTCTTGATACATGCGCGCAGTCGCAAACTGCGTGCCCTTCCCCATTCGCAGAATTTCGACCTGAATTTCAGCCTCACCTAAGGTGGTGGGCTCCAGATAAAAAGCGTTGATCGAGAGTGGGTCTGCATGGTTCAGCGATTGGGAAATAGCGCGTCCCACAATTCCCAAAACATAACCGCCGTTAGGTACTCGCCCAATACGCCAGCCCTTTTGTAAGTGTGCTTTCCATCGATGATCACCAACCTGCTCGAGTGATGTGTCGTCAGCAAACTTACCCATGGGTCTCCCTTACTCTTCTCAGCGTGTTACTCATTGTCCAGATCACGACCAGACGCTAGATGCCGGCGAAGTGTACATGGCTCTGAACAAGACGTAGAGATTTAGACGGAACTATCTCTATACTGGACTGCACAAAAAGAGGACTGACTCGTGAAAATGCTTTCGATAAGTCTCGCGATAACGATCACACTCGCAGCCACTGGCGCCTCGGCGACATGGGCCAATATAGCCGTGTATGGTGCTTACGACCCACGGCAACAAGAGTCGTTGTGGAATACCGCTATTGAGCTTCAAACTCAAGGCCGTCATGAAGAAGCTATTCCAGTCCTAAAAAGGGCCACGCATCTCAGCCGGATAAGCGACGGACTGAACGCAGCGAGCCAACTGCCTTACGTCAGAGCCGAAATCCAAAGTTATCGAGCACTCGATGAACTTGCTTTAGCGGACGAACGACATGCCTACCTGTCACGTATCGAAAAGCAGGTACTGCCCTCGGGTCCTGAAAAAATCGATGCCTTGCTGAGGCAAGCGGAGTGGCATCAATACGCACTTCTTGAGGATATCGATGAAGAAGAAGCCATTCAGGCAAGGATGGGCAAAGCCTGGAATTTCTATCGCAGAGCATTGAACGAATCGGTTGCGACGTACGGGGAGAGCTCTGCCGAGCTGCTGCCCGCACTTCACGGCATGGTGCGCGCACAATATTTGCTGGCAGGCCATCAAGGTGTCGGGGGTGCCATGCCAGGTAACATGCGGCGCGAGCGTACCTCCCCAAGTCAGTCAAAGGCTGTCTTTAAGCGTGGCATCTCACTTCTGATTGCGATGCAGCAACTCAATCGTGACCGCTTAGTTGCAAGTCGCGAGGTTCAAGCCGAGGACCTTATCCGAATGGGCGATTGGGCCTGGTGGACGGGCAATCGCAACTTCGCATTCGAGTTCTACGGCGATGCCATCAAGCTCGCAAACGGAGAGGCGTTAAACCGAGGCGCTGCCGCAAACGCTGAGCTAGCAGGCGAGGAGGATGTTAAAAACGCCTTGGCCCCTACCGACGCGCCACGTGAGCAAAATGAGGCTAAAGAGGAAAGTGCAGCCAACGAGCGTGCGACGGCCGACGCAACCGAGACCCTACCCAATGGCTCGCTAGCCTCCAGCGGAACTGCGGAGGCGACGCAGGAAGAGTCTGCTGACTCGGTGGAGAGTAACCCGGAAGCTTTCGCAGATACTGCGTCAGAGGCCGGTGCTATCGATACGCCAGTTTCGGCAATCCGTGAAGCCTCCACAAAGATAGAAGCCTCCGAACAAACCGAAGCGTCTGAACAACTAGCAGAAGCCGAGGCGGCAAGTGGCGACTCAGCGACGGAGAAATTCCCGACGTTCCGTATACTGGAGGCACCGGTACCGCTTCCAGCCATTGAAGGCTTTGATCCTGTGCTCAAGGTGAAAACCGAGCCCCCAACAGAAGCGGATCTCATTGTGACTTTTACCGTTAACGCTAACGGTAAAGTTGATAATCTAGAGCGTGTGCAGGTACCTGAATCGGCGGGTCCACGTAGCCCTGATCGTGTCTTGAGACGATTACGGCGATTGCGTTTCAGGCCTGTATTTGAGGCGGGTGAGCCCATAGAAAGCGAGCCCATCACTTGGGTATTTGGCCCAGAGCATTGGGCATCGCCCTACGATTCGGTCGCGGAGGCTTCAACATGAATTGGCAGTCTATAAAGTGGTTCTCGGCAGCGATTGTGACCTTACCGTTGATCGCTGGCTGCCCCTCGGCGAGCACGCCGACAACGCCATCAACACCGTCTATGCCTTCGGCCTCCATGCCGTCTCCAAGCAGCTCAGGATCGAGTGGTTCCTCGGGAAGTCGCTCTTCCAGTAGCTCATCCAGCAGTTCCTCCAGTGGAGGGAGCGCTGGCTCAAGCGGATCCTCCGGCAGTTCAAGTGGTAGCTCCGGTGGCTCTTCGGGTAGTAGTAGCGGCGGCGGAATGCCAAGCGGTGGTGGTGCCTCATCCGGCGGCGGCATGCCCGGCTCATCCATGCCCGGAGGCGGAAGCCAAGGTGGTCAGTCTGGAAGCGGTAGTGGCGCCTCTGGCGGACAAACAGCGAGTAGCGGCGGAGGCTCCAGCTCCAGCGCATCGGGTGGCGACCCGGGCTTTGGCGATGCTGCCGGTGGTGACCTATCGCTACCCAGCTTAGTTGACGAAGTACCTACCTACAGCAGTGCCTCAGCGAGTAACAGCCAAGAGGGCGGCGGCTCAAACGGTGCGAGTGGATCCTCAGGGGGTTCGTCGTCAGGTACGCAGTCAGATGGAGAATCCTCTCAAGGCAGCGGTCCCGAGGGCGGTCAAAGCGGTAGCGGCAGCCCAGGCGGCTCACCGTCAGGCGGGACGGTAGTGGCCTCGGGAGCCGATGGCACAGGGACCCGAGCGCAAGGCGGTCTCGAGCCCGACTGGGGTAGCGACCCTATGACCACAGCCGAACGTGTCGCTGTTCTAGATCGGCAGCTTGAGGCAAGTACGGGCGTGTTTGATGCCATTATTCGCGAAGAGCAGCGTCAACAGCGCAGCAGCCGACGGGAGCAGAGCAGCCAATCGCAAAGCAGCGGTGGCTCCGGAACTGAGAGCGCATCAAGTGGTCGAAATCCTTATGAGGCATCGGACGAAGGCGGTTACGGATCTGTCGGCGGTGGTATTGGCGGTCGCTCGGGTGGCGCACCCGAAAACCCCGCGGTTTTCGAAGCACCTGACGACATCCCGTCTGGAAATGATGACGACATCGTGGCGCGTCAGTTACGTGAAGCCGCGATGCGAGAAGCAGACCCTGAGGTGAGAGAAGCACTTTGGAACGAATATCGAAAATACAAAGGCATAGAGATACCTGAAGAATGATTCATCGGTGGGTAACGCTACTAGCGCTAATCGGAGTCCTCGCCGGCTGTGTCACGGAAACGGTAAAAACCACTTCCGTACCCACACTTGCAACCTACGAGACTGAGCTTGCCGGCGATGAAATTCTCGATATCGCTATCGCGGTTTTCGATCCGGGTATTGCGGAGGCCAACGCCGACGAGAATATCTATCCCGAAATTCGCCGAGCGGAGGCCGCCTTCATCGCTCGCGAACTGGCTCTCGTACTCGACGACCAAGGCGTGTGGGGCGCGAGTCGCGTTGTGCCATCACCTGATTACATCAGCGATATTGTTGTCTCGGGCAGCATTGAGCAGTCCGACGGTGAATCATTGGTCCTGAACATTGAGGCAAGAGACGCACGAGGCCAGCTGTGGCTGGATAAAGCCTACACCGGTTCAACAAGTCGATATGCCTACCAGCAAACGCAGCGTGTTAAACGCGACCCGTTTCTGGGCGTTTACCGCAGAATCGCCAACGACCTCATCCTCGCCTTCAAAGCACTTTCGAGAGAAGAGCGCCTGGCCATTCGAAATGTTGCAAGGCTCAAATTTGCACAAAGTTTCGCGCCAGATGCTTTTGCGGACTACTTGAAGACGGATGAGTCGAATATCACGCGCGCCGTTCGCCTGCCCGCGGAGAGCGACCCAATGATGGCGCGAATAACTACGATCCAGCAGCGTAACCATGTTTTCGTGGATACGCTTCAGGGACACTACGATAATTTCTCAGGCAGCATGGAAGCGCCTTACAACGAATGGCGGCGCCTGAGCTACGATGAGACCGTCGCCCTACGTGAGCTCGAACAAGAGGCACGAACACAACTTCTTGTTGGAGGGCTATCGCTGCTAGCCGGTGTAGCAGCCGCCACCTCAGATGACCGAAATGTTCGCACGGCCGGCGCAGTCGGTATTTATGCAGGCGGCAGCTTAGTCAAAAGCGGCCTTGAGCGCCGAGCTGAAGCCAAAATCCACTCACTCGCACTCGAGGAGCTGGGCCAGTCACTCGAAGCTGAGATTACGCCGCAGGTCATTGAACTCGAAGACAGAACCGTACAACTCTCAGGCACAATCGAAGATCAATACAGCCAATGGCGAGAGATTCTCAGCGATATTTACGCAGCCGAAATCGCAGAGCTACCTACGTCTCTCGATCAGCCGTCGTCCTAGTTAAAGGTAGTTAGGGTATGTCTTCAGATAGCGACGATCAGTTGCGCGCCGCGAGCTTTGACCCCAAGCCCAGTGCGGCGCCGACGCTCGAAACATCCACCAGCCCGAATCAAAGTGGGGTGTGGATTGCAGGCGCTATTGGCGTGGCCTTACTCGCTTTCGTGGTGCTTGTATTGCCGTCACTAGCGCCCGAACCCGCCACTTCGCCATCCTTGGACACTGCAGGCTCAGCGAATACCGCATCGAGCAGCGACCAAGTCACAAGTAAACGTGGTGAGACTGAAGAGCGTAGCCCTTTCGCCGAGGCACAAATGGCGAAGGCCCGACGCGCGGCGCAGGAAGCCCTGCAACAACTCTTGGAGACGCAAGCTCGGTTAGAAGCGAGAGCCGTTAACGTCTGGGCGGAGCTGGAGTTTTCCGAAGCCACTGCAGTTGCCGTCGAGGGTGACGTATTTTATCGCGAGCAGATCTTTGCCGAGGCTGAGACAAAATATCGCGCCGCTCAATCCGCACTTGATGCTATCGAGGCGACTCTTTCTGAGGAGATCTCTGCGCGACTTGAGATGTTGCTGGCGGCCATTGAGGCGAGTGATGCTGAAGAAGCATCTGGCCTGAGTCAGACCTTGTCGCAGATGGCGCCGGACAGCGCGGAGGTGGTCGAGGCGGTAGAGCGCGTAGCAACCATCCCAGAGGTCGCAGCGTTGATTGAAAGCGCGAGTAACTTGTTCGACCAGCGAAAATTTAGCGACGCACTCGAGCAAATTCAGTCAGCAATCGCTCTCGATCCTGTCCATAAAAGGCTACAGGCATTGACGCAAGACTACCGCAGCGCCTTGACCGATGACCGCTTTCAGAAAGCGATGACACAAGGCTTTGAGGCACTCGAGGCAGGTAACTTCGCAGCAGCGAAGACGGCCTTTAATTCGGCGGCGGCGCTTAAGCCCAATGATAAATCCCCCGCAGTTGCATTAGCTCAAGCCGAGGAAGCGGAAATACTGAGCGCGCTCAATCGTTATGTGGTTACCGCAGAACGACAGGAGCGAGACGAAAATTGGGAAGCGGCAGCAGCGTCTTACAAAGAGGCTCTTAAGCTCGACCCCAGTCTCGTTCAAGCGTCCGACGGGCTTGCGAGGGCGGAACCCATGGCGGATCTCTTTTCGCGACTCAACACCATTATTGAAAAGGCGGCAAGACTGGTAGACCCAACGATCCTTAGCGACGCGCAAACCACGGTTAGCGAAGCGAAAGCTGCCTTAAATGGCTCTGATGGAAAAGGCGCGATGCCCAAGCTTGAGGCTTTGTGGAATCAGGCGGTAACAGTAGTCGAAAACGCCAGCACGCCTCTGCCTGTCACAATAGCCTCGGACGGCCTGACGGAAATCACCATCAAGCGCGTAGCCCGTCTGGGAACACTGACCTCTCGGACGGTCTCATTGCGACCTGGCCAATACCAACTGCTTGGAAGTCGAGTGGGCTTTCGTGATGTTTTGGTGACGTTAAACGTTGGCGTCGATCGCGAAAATAGCATCGACATCCGGTGCACGGAGGCGATTGGCGGGTAATGTCAGAACAGCAGAAACTTCAGGAGACACTCGCAGCTGCGGCCTTCGAACCGAGACGGGAAGTTGTTGAGGAGACGCGGCCGAAATTGCAGCCTCGGCTCCTGATACTTGGGCTGGGTGGGCTTCTACTGGCTTATTCACTCTTCTTTCTGCTAACCGCGCGCTCCGTCACGATAAACGCCGATACCGTAACGCCGATTGATGTCAGTGTGGGGGGGCTCACCCTACCCTTCGGTGATCGATTATTGATGAGGCCCGGGTCCTATTCGCTTGATGTAACAGCTGATGGCTACTACCCATTCGAAGGAACTCTCGACGTCGATAGTGCCGACGTGCAGAACCGGGCGGTCAATCTGGTTGCCTTACCCGGTACGCTCATCCTAGAGACGCTGCCGACAGGTGCGTCTGTCGTCATTGATGGGCAAGCAGTGGGGACCACGCCACTGACGCTCGAGGAGGTAGCCGCGGGAGAAATCACCTTCGAGCTCTCCGCTGAACGCTACCTTGCTGTGGAAGATGTCATCACTGTAGAGGGCCGAGGCATTACTCAGCGCTACAGCAAAGACTTGGTTCCCGGGTGGGCTCGGGTTGCCATCAACACTATCCCCGAACGTGCAGAATTTTCTGTTGATGGCCAATCTCTCGAGAAAACGGGGTCTATTCTTGAGGTGATGGCGGGAAGTCAGCAACTCACGTTGAGTGCCCCAGGCTATGTAAATCGAACCATCGAGATTGATGCCATCGCCAACACTGATCTCGACTTGGGCACAGTGGAGCTTGTTGCTGCTGAGGGTATTTTGCGTCTGACGTCACAACCCAGCGGTGCGTCGGTGACACGTGACGGACAATTCGTTGGAACCACACCTGTTGATGTCACTATGTCACCCAGCATCAACCACCAGATCGTTCTGCGCCGCGCCGGCTACCAGCCGAGTACGTTTCAAGCCGCACTCGAGAAAGGCAGTACCGAGCAGAAAGCCGTCACCCTCAAACCCACATTGGGGGACGTCAACGTACAGATCACACCTGATAACGCGAGAATTGCGGTTAACGGTATCGATCAAGGCCCCGGCAGCACCACGCTGTCGCTGCCCAGCATCGAGCAGACGATTTTG
Source organism: Halieaceae bacterium (assembly GCA_038104285.1). Classification (GTDB taxonomy): domain Bacteria; phylum Pseudomonadota; class Gammaproteobacteria; order Pseudomonadales; family Halieaceae; genus Luminiphilus. The sequence goes on along the minus strand of JAYOAN010000011.1, from coordinate 232 downwards.
GTTAGTGCGCCGGGGTACGCAAGTGTTGAGCGCAAAGTGACACCGCGCGCAGGTCTGGCGCAGCGACTGCGAATCGACTTATTGACCGAGGAAGAGGCACGTAAAGCAGCGATCAAGCCGAAACTGCTCAGCTCTCTTGGTCAGACACTACTGCTCATTGACCCGCTCGTTGATCCGGTTAATGAATTCACGATGGGCGCGCCGCGCCGAGACGCGGGCCGCGGTGCAAACG
>JAYOAN010000010.1:2405-22578 GCA_038104285.1 Halieaceae bacterium | reverse complement strand
TAGAGGGATCCCTGACGGAGACAGACTGTCCCAAAATGTGGTGAGTATCGGCAATAGGTTGTGGAAGTAAGCTTTTCCAAGGATCTGTTTTACAAGCGCCCATACAACGGTAGCACCGTTACTAACATCATCCAAGATTTCCGCTCTTCAAATATCCCACCTCGAGGCAGAGTGTTATGGTTGAACGAGACTTCATCTAGCGAATAGGGCGGCACGTTTTCTGATGATCAAACTATGGGAGCAGTGTCCACGCGCATGGCGATCCACGCTTGACAGGTCACTCAATGGCAGTGTTGGCCTGAACTTAGAGGAGTTTCTGGCCAGCGAGATTCTGTCCGGTAGACAAATATATCCCCCGCTCGAATCCGTATTCAAATGCCTTCAGGTACTCAGTGTGACTGACGTCAAGGTCGTCATTCTCGGTCAGGATCCCTACCATCAGCCAAGTCAGGCGACGGGAAGGGCCTTCGAAGTTTCCGAAGGGGTTAACGCGCCTCCATCTCTGGTTAATATTCTCAAAATGCTTGAAAAGGATTTGGGCGCTGTTATCCAACGTCGGGGACTTCTAGCTCATTGGGAGAGAGAGGGCGTGTTGCTTTTAAACACGGTTTTAACGGTGAGTGAAGGCCAACCGGAATCTCATCGCAACCGAGGTTGGGAGGTCATCACGGACTCTATTATTAAGGCCATTGTAGCCTCTAAGACAACTACAGCTTTCCTGCTTTGGGGAGCGCATGCGCAGAAAAAGGCGGATTTGGTGGAAGGCGAGCACAATCTCGTGCTAACGGCGCCGCACCCGTCGCCACTGAGTGCCTACAGAGGCTTCTTTGATTGCCAGCACTTTAGCCAGACAAACGAATGGTTAAGGTCTCATGGTCAAAAGCCTGTGGACTGGCTTGGCAATTAGAACTGCTGACGATCGCTGGCTACCGCAGCCTGACCCAGAATGTGCGGCCCTTGGTTATCGACATCAATAACCACTTCGCAAAGACAGAGGGTGACCTCATCGTTTGCGACGGCTTCGATGACGCTTCCAATTGACTTTCCCTCCGCATTGAGCACTCGCTCACCCGGAGCGATGTCCTCATATGAGGCAAGACTCAATAGACGCAACCGTCGCTTTGGTTCGCCCCGGAAATGTAGTCGAGCAATGATTTCCTGGCCTGTGTAGCACCCTTTGTTGAAATCAACACGTCCGTTGATGTCGAAGTTGAGGTCCTGCGGGAGGTATTTGCCGATGATTTTGCTGGTGAGCTTTGCATCACCTTGCTCAAGTCGGCGGATCCGGTAGACATCAGGACTGATGGCGTTTTTAGGGACCGAATGTTCTCGGGTCCAAACCTCGGCCAGGTCGCCGCCTCGCTGAACGGTAACGGCGTCGTCTGTAACCACACACGTTTCGCTACAGGCGTCGATCTCACAGGCCCATACAGACATGTCAGACGTGCTTAACTTGGTCTTCGAGAACATCAGATATTTTTGAAGGTGGCCTGCAAGGCTCGTCGCCACCTCGCTGTTCGTTCGCAATAAAATACAGTCATCGCTGACAATCACGGCGCAAAAATCAGCGATAACGCGTCCCTTCAGGTCGCAAAAGGCGCCTTCTAGGACACTGCCTTCGAGTGCGTCAGTAAAATTGCGAGTGGTTTGGCCCTGTAAAACAGTGCGCGCATCACTGCCGTTGAACTCGAGAATGGTGTCGCTCAGCTTTTGACTCATCTTCCTTACCTTGGTGATGATGGCCCTCTCGAACAATTCGTTTGTTTCGAGTAGGGTGGCGCCATGATAAACCATGATGATCACAATAGAATGCGTTGGGCGAGTCGTCGAGGTCTGTTAGAGCTAGACCTTTTTCTCGAGGACTTTGTCGCAAACGCCTACCCAGTGCTCGGCGAGGACATGAAGGCGCTCTACAAGGAGCTAATGGGTGAGGCTGACCAGGACCTGTTTGAGTGGCTGATGGGTCGTTCTCAACCGAGTGACACACTAAGGCCCATCGTCGAGATCATCCGTGCACACAAAAAGGCCGAGGGCAGACTCTAAGTATCAACGTAACGGGGCAGGGCGGTGAGCTGCGAGCAACTATTGGTTGGCACCAGAACACTGTCTTGACCACTTTCCAGTGTATTCGGGTAATCGCTGTTGTAGTGAAGTCCCCGTGACTCCTTTCGCTCTCTTGCACAGGCGACCATGAGGCTAGAAACGAGCGTTAGATTTCTGAGTTCCAACAGCTCTCGAGTGATCATGAAGCTCGCGTAATAATCGTCGACCTCCTGCTCCAAGATCCGCAGGTGGTTTGCTGCGCGCTTCAGGCGTCGGTTAGTACGCACTATACCAACGTAATCCCACATTAAACGGCGTAGAGCCTGCCAACTATGTTTGATGACGACGGCTTCATCCGAGACTCTGACGCGGCTGTCGTCCCACTGAGGTAGGTTCTTAGGTCTTTTTGATAACCCATTGTTTTTAATGTGCTTTGCTGCGCTTGTTGCGTATACAAAACATTCTAGAAGTGAATTGCTTGCCATGCGATTAGCACCGTGGAGCCCTGTGCAGGCGGTCTCACCGATAACGTAGAGACCCGGCAAGTCGGTCGCACCAAACTGGTCGACCACAACACCGCCGCAGGTGTAGTGGGCGGCTGGTACAACGGGTATTCTCTCCACCGCCATATCGATACCAAGCGCTTGGCAGCGTGCTTGAACTGTTGGAAAGTGCGCCTCGATTTCCTCACGTGTTTTATGGGTAACGTCTAAATAGACGCAATCAAGGCCCAATCGCTTCATTTCGTGGTCAATTGCGCGAGCGACGATATCCCTCGGTGCGAGCTCTGCGCGATGATCAAACCGTGGCATGAATCGTTCACCATTTGGGAGATGCAGCGTGGCTCCCTCGCCGCGCAACGCCTCTGTCAGCAGGAAGGTGCGAGCTTCCGGGTTATAAAGGCAGGTAGGGTGAAATTGGTTGAATTCCAGATTAGCGACTCGACAGCCAGCGCGCCACGCGAGGGCAATACCGTCACCCGTCGCACCATCCGGATTGCTTGTGTAGAGATAGGCTTTGCTTGCACCGCCGGTCGCCAGTGCCACAGTGGGAGCACCAATCGTTTCAACATAACCAGTTGCAGTATTGAGGACATAAGCGCCCTCGACACGGTCCTCGCCACAGATAAGGTCAACCACACAGCGATCCGTGAGTATTTCCACATTTGCACATTCAGCGATACGGTGATTCAGGGCATTTGAGATGGCGCTCCCTGTCTGATCTGCAGCGTGGAGGATTCGACGGATTGAGTGGCCGCCTTCCATCGTCAGGTGGAACTCGCGAAATTCGTCATCGGGTTGATCGTTTCTGAGATCAAAATCCACGCCCTGAGCGACAAGCCAATCCACCACGGCAGCACTTTGCCCGACGGTAAAGCGCACCGCATCTTCGTGGCAGAGACCGGCGCCAGCTTGAAGTGTGTCCTCCACGTGAGACGCCACCGTGTCGCGCTCGTGCAGTACGGCAGCCATACCTCCTTGAGCCCATGACGTTGAACCGGAGTGAACGTCCGCCTTTGACAAGAGCCCAATGCTGAGTGAGCTTGGTAATTGTAGGGCGAGGCTGAGTCCAGCTGCACCGCTGCCGACGATCAGAACGTCAAATTGTTTCACTGCCAAGATGGACTCCGATGAATGGCTGCGGCAAGCTTAGAAGGCCGCGGTCATACTATTGTTGCAAATATTATGAACTTTTCGATAGCGGTGAAGTCATACAATGCAAGAATTTGCACCACGGCTGTTGATGGCTGAAGGTTTCGAACACCGAACTCGGCAAGTTCTTAGATAAGGAAGCGGTACGTTGGCACTGGGCGATGGGGATGACAAGCTTGTAAAGCGCGCCAAAAAGGGCGACTCACGAGCCTTCGATCTACTTGTGCTCAAGTACCAAGGACGGGTTGCGCAACTCGTTGGTAGGTACATAAGTAATTACGCTGAAGCAGAGGACGTAACACAAGAGGCATTCATTAAGGCATTCAGGGCGTTGCCCAACTTTAGGGGTGACAGCGCTTTCTATACGTGGCTTTACAGGATTGCCGCTAATGCGGCTAAAAACCATTTGGTAGCACAGGGGCGACGTCCGTCTTCAGATATGGCGCTGGATGATCCCGAGTCGCTGGAGGTCCCGGGTCGATTGAGAGATAACGAATCGCCAGATGAGGTCATTATGGGACAGCAGCTGGAATCATTGATTTCAGCGACAATCGAAGGGTTGCCGTCAGAGTTGAGGGCGGCGCTTACGTTGAGAGAGTTTGAGGGATTGAGTTACGAAGAGATCGCCGAGGTATTGGAGTGTCCTATCGGTACGGTGAGATCGCGTATTTTTAGAGCTCGTGAAGCTATTGATGTGAAAGTTGCTGCGCAACTCCAGGGGAATATAGGTTGAAAGGGATCGATAACCAAGAGACATCAAGTGGTCTGCACATGGCGTCGGAAGCAAAGAGCCACAGCATAGTAGGCAATGAGACAAAGGATGCTGGGAGTATGAGTACAGAAACTAGAGCGCTTGAAAGCGTATCGGCGCTGATTGATGGTGAGGCGAATGACCTGGACCTTGCAAGAGTACTAAAGGCGGGTGACGAGTCTGAGAACATGCGTGCCTATTGGCAGCGTCAGCAACAGTATCGCGCGGTCATGCGGTCGGGGGCCTCGGCGTTTAGCGCGGTGGATGTGAGCGCGGGTGTTAATGCGGCCATATCGGAAGACAAGCCGCGCTTTGCTAACCCTTTGGTTTCGATGGCCGTTGCTGCATCGGTGACGATCGCAGTCGTTTTAGGTGGGCAGCAAGCGCTTTTGTTTAGGGATGAACCTTTACAAACGGTAACGGCGCCCGGAGCGGTGGTTCAGTTGCCAGGCACAGGGGCGATACAAGCAAGCTTCGCTCAGCCAACGTCTCCGTTGCCTCAGCCTCAAGCTATATCTAGGGCTGAAAACGGTGTCGATCTTAAGGCTGAAGCAGCTGCGACACGCGCTTTTTATAACGAACTTGCTGAAGAGAGAGCGCTGTCCTTGGGTACGGTGCATCAAACGACATCTACCGATGTGAGCATTTCACCTTTCATTGCGCGTCTGGCTGAGCCAAAGGTGGATCAATAGACCTTGACTAGCGTTTTTCGGTCAGGCCATCGTCTTGCGGCGGCGTTTTGTCTCTTTCTCGGGCTAGGCTTTTCGCACTCCCTTAGCGCGCAGTGCAAGGTCGATGCAGAAACGGCAACTGTTATTGAGAAGCTTCAGCAGTCACAAGACCGTTTTGCTGTTACCGGCACATTTTTAAGGGAGTCAGCTGTTGGACGTGACTTCGTCTCGGTGACTCGAGACAGTGAAGAGGCTACGAGCAAGGCGGAATTCGTAAACTCGGCCGCGACTAACTCAGAACAAATGCTGCGTCTTCCGGCTGGGCGTTTTCTCGACCCTTGTGAGGTGGCGGAGCTGTATGCGGTTACTCTGGCAAGGGGGCCTAAAGTCGCGGGTAAAGCCACACAGGTCCTGCAGTTTAGGCCGAGGGATACCCAACGGCTCGGTCATGTGTTGGCGCTGGAAGAACGGTCAGGCGTCGTCTTGCGATCCGACACAATCAGCGAGAAGGGTGAACTGCTGGAGCGACATGAATTTGCGACGGTGACTATTGCTGAAATATCTTCTGCAATCTCCGTCCCTATGGACTCTCAGTCTACTAGCTCTTCCGCAAAAAGCGCCGCAGTGAGAGCAGAAGACACCAATAATGGGTCACAAGAAGATAGGCCGCGCTACATAAAAGTGCCGGGTCTGCCCGATGGATATCGGGCAAGTCTTGCTCGCGGCTATGAGGGACGGGCCATTTTTGTCTCTGATGGTATCGCGGCGGCGACGGTTATTTTTGAACCACTGCCGAATACTGTAAAGCCGGGCGAGGGGGCGGTTCGGCGCGGAGCGACGCTTACCTATACCCGTGGAAGCCTTGTTTCGGGGAAGAATATTCTTGTTACCGTCATTGGTGAGGTGCCGCTAGCGGCTGCCAGGGTGATTGCGGACGCAGTGAAGCTGACGGCAGGACAGCGTTAAGCATGGATATCATCGAGTCTGGGAGAGTCGTTGCTGTCGAGGAGACGGGCGTCTGGGTAGAAACGATGAGGAGTTCAGCCTGTGGGTCTTGCGCTGCGCGATCGGGTTGTGGCCATCGAACACTTGCTGGTGTTCTCACGAGCGACAAAGGGCTGGTAAGGGCGCGGGAGTCAGATCAGCTCAAGGCCGCCGCTTGTTCAATCAATGACAGGGTTGAAATCGCGATCCGAGGATCCACATTAACCCGAGGCGCGTTATTGTTGTACGGTGGACCGTTGGCCTTGGGTGTGGCGTTTGCAATGTCGCAAGCTGACAGCAGCGACCTGCATGTTGCTACCGCGTTTTTCTTGGGTTTGATGGTTGGCTTCTTCAGTCTTCGTTGGCTGGATGCGAACGGAAAGCTGGGTACTACCGAACCTTCGCTCGAGCGGCTTGTGGAAAGCGGAAGTGATCCCGTCAGGTTTGTAGAGCCAGCACATTAGCCTCGGTCCCTGTTGACGCATAAAGTAATTTTCTCGGAGTTTTCATATGTTGTTGAGAGCATTCTTCTGTTCTTTCATCCTCGTCGTCAGTCAGGCAGCCACTGCATCGCTTCCCGACTTCACCGAAATCGTTGAGGATTCGTCTCTCGCTGTCGTGAAAGTTATGGCAGAGGTAAGAGCACCAGTACCTGACGCCTCAAACCGCATGGAACAGCTCGAGGAGCTGGACCAGCTTCCTGAGGCGCTGAAGCGCTTTTTTCAGTATAGAAATCCACCTGCACCGCGAGGTGGTTCTGGTTCTGGTTTTATTATCTCTGACGACGGTTACATTGTGACCAATCATCATGTGGTGGATGGGGCTGATCGTGTTGTTGTTCGGCTATCTGATCGCCGTGAATATGATGCCGAGGTCATTGGAACCGATCAGCGATCGGACTTGGCGTTACTGCGCGTTGATGCTGACGAATTGCCGTTTTTGAAGCTGGGTAAATCAGCCGATCTAAAGGTGGGACAATGGGTTTTGGCTATCGGTTCGCCGTTCGGTTTAGACTACTCGGTGACTGCAGGGATCGTAAGCGCTAAGGGGCGCAGTCTTCCCACCGAGCGAGGGGAGAATTATGTGCCGTTCATTCAGACTGACGTCGCTATTAACCCCGGTAATTCAGGCGGTCCACTTTTCAATCTAGACGGTGAAGTTGTCGGCGTTAACTCCCAAATATTCACGCGCTCTGGCGGCTCCATTGGATTGAGTTTCGCCATTCCTTCCAAGGTTGTCCGCAACATTATTAATCAGCTTCGTGAGAATGGTGAGGTCGTGCGCGGGTGGCTCGGTGTCAGCATTCAAAATGTCGATCGCACGCTAGCAGAGTCATTTGATTTAGATCGGCCGAGGGGCGCTTTGGTTGCACAAGTGGGCGAGGACTCGCCGGCAGAGCGTGCTGGTATCGAGTCAGGAGACATCATTGTTGAGGTCGATGGTGAGTCAATAGAGGTGTCGGCAGACTTGCCGCATGTTATCGGATTAATTTCACCAGGGACGAATGTGCCTATGACGTTGATACGCGATGGAGACGAGGAAACTCTTGACGTGGAGATTGGCGCGCTCGAAGCGGGACAGACACCTAATGTGGTTGCCAGCGTATCTGAACCGGGTGTAGTGCGCGCATTGGGCATGGCTGTTCGAGAGCTTTCCCAGGAGGAGGAAGCCGAAGCAGATCTTCGTGGCGGTGTTGTTGTAATGGATGTTGACCGAGATTCGCCAGCGTTTGAGGCGGGAGTGCGAGGTGGCGATGTCATCACTCGCTTTGGTCGGACTGCTATTAGTCGTCTGGGCGATATGGAGAAGGCACTGGAAGACGTGGAATCAGGCGATTCGATTTCTGTTCGACTGATTCGACAGGGGGCGCCATTGTTCATTGGTATCAAAGTACCGGAAAATGACTGAGGCCTGAGTGGGCATTGCGCTCGAGCCTGCGTTAAACTGCGCGCGCTTGGGGCGCGGATCCGTCCCCTCTAACCCAAAGGGAGTTGTCGTGACCGAACTGAGTCACATTCGAAATTTTTCCATCATCGCGCACATCGATCACGGTAAGTCGACGCTGGCTGATCGGTTTATTCAGTACTGTGGCGGTTTGTCTGATCGTGAGATGGAAGCTCAGGTCCTCGATTCTATGGATCTCGAGCGAGAGCGCGGAATCACAATTAAGGCTCAAAGCGTAACGCTCAACTACACAAGCCGATCCGGAGCGGTGTATCAATTGAATTTCATTGATACGCCCGGGCACGTTGATTTCTCGTACGAGGTATCTCGCTCACTAGCAGCTTGCGAGGGTGCACTTCTGGTTGTCGATGCGGGACAGGGCGTCGAGGCGCAGTCGGTAGCAAATTGCTACACAGCAATCGAGCAGGGACTCGAGGTGCTTCCCATCCTTAACAAGATGGATTTGCCTCAGGCTGAGCCAGAGCGTGTACAAAATGAAATCGAGGAGATCATAGGAATCGAGGCCAGCGAAGCCGTGCCGGTCAGTGCGAAGACGGGCATGGGCATCGAAGACGCACTCGAATACTTGGTCGAGCACATACCAGCGCCTGAGGGCGACCGGGAAAAGCCGCTGCAAGCGCTCATCATCGACTCTTGGTTTGACAACTACTTAGGGGTTGTTTCGCTGGTTCGCGTTAAACACGGCATGCTCAAGAAGCGTGACAAGTTTATGGTCAAGTCGACTGGGAAGCTGCATCAGGCAGATATGGTCGGTGTATTCACGCCTCGACGCACGGTGACTGATCAACTCCAGGCTGGCGAGGTAGGCTTTATCGTTGCAGGGATCAAGGACATCAAAGGCGCACCTGTGGGCGATACGTTGATCGCTGCTAATGCGGCAGATACCGACGCACTGCCGGGGTTTCAAGAAGTTAAGCCGCAGGTTTATGCGGGTATCTTCACGATTAATGCTGATGACTACGAAGATTTTCGCGATGCGCTCGGTAAACTCACGCTGAATGACGCGTCGCTATTCTATGAGCCTGAAACCTCAGATGCTCTGGGCTTTGGGTTCCGTTGCGGCTTCCTCGGCATGCTGCACATGGAGATCATTCAGGAGCGACTAGAGCGCGAATACGATCTGGACCTCATTACGACGGCGCCGACGGTAATCTACGAGGTGGTGAAGAAATCGGGTGACGTGGTGAATGTCGACAACCCATCCAAGCTGCCGGATTTGGGCGATATCGAGAGCATGCGAGAGCCGATCGCGCGCTGCACAATTTTGACGCCACAGGACTACCTTGGTGCCGTGATTACGCTATGCGTTGAGAAACGCGGTGTTCAGGTTGATCTTCAATTCCTCGGTCAGCAAGTGCAGGTCATTTATGACATTCCAATGGCCGAGGTTGTGCTCGATTTCTTCGATCGACTCAAGTCAGCCAGTAGGGGGTACGCCTCTCTGGATTACGGGTTTGAGCGTTTCGAAACGGCACCGTTGTCCAAGCTCGATGTGCTTATTAACGGGGATAGGGTCGACGCACTCTCAGTGATCGTGCATCGGGACCATATCCAAAGTCGTGGGCGCGTGTTGACTGAGAAGATGAAAGAACTCATTCCTCGACAAATGTTCGATGTGGCTATTCAGGCAGCAGTTGGGGGAAAGATTGTTGCCCGCCAGACCGTAAAGGCATTGCGCAAGAACGTTACTGCAAAATGCTACGGTGGTGACGTGACCCGTAAGAAGAAGCTGCTAGAAAAACAAAAGGCGGGTAAAAAACGCATGAAGCAGGTGGGTAATGTTGAAATTCCCCAGACTGCTTTCCTCGCTGTGCTTCAGGTAGACTAAATCCCCGGCTAAGAGGGCAAGGCTTTTGAACATCGATCTACCGTTGATCTTGACCATCATTGTTGGTTTGAGCGGCATTATATGGCTTCTTGATAGCGTATTTCTCTCGCGACCGCGTGCAGAGAAACTGGCTGCTCTGCAAAAGCAGTTCCCCAAGTGGGATGATCGCGAGTCCGCAGACGCTAAGTTGTTTATTGACGCGGCAACTCGCGATGCCAGCGAGCCTGTCATCGTCGAGTATGCCAAGTCGTTTTTCCCAGTATTGGCATTTGTTCTGGTGCTTCGCTCTTTCCTCTACGAACCCTTCCAGATCCCGTCATCTTCGATGGTTCCCACGCTGCAGGTTGGGGATTACATTCTGGTCAATAAATTCAATTATGGGCTGCGATTGCCCGTGACGCGCACCAAGGTTTGGGATGCTTCAAGTCCAGAGCGCGGTGACGTGATGGTGTTTTATCCGCCGCATGCCAACACCACGTACTACATCAAGCGTGTAATTGGCGTGCCTGGTGATCGCGTCCAGTATCGAAATAAACAGCTCACCGTTAACGGAAAGCAGGTGCCGAGGGAATGGTTAGCTGAAATACCCGGCTCGCGTAGATTACAAATCGGTCTTGAGCAACCGAGAGACGATAAGTCCCATCTCGTTCAAATTGACCTGGCGCGACCGATACGAGATTTCAGCGTGGTTGTCAGACCAGGGCATTACTTCATGATGGGTGATAACCGTGACAACAGTAGTGATAGCCGGGTTTGGGGACAGGTGCCCGAGCGCGATATTGTGGGCCAAGCCGTCGCTATCTGGATGCATTGGGATTCAGTGTTCAGTGTGCCAAGCTTCGATCGAGCAGGCAGACTAAATTGAGTGCCCGTTACGTAACAGCGCGTCGCAGGCAGTCTGGTGCTTCAACTATACAGCTGCTTTGCTACTTGCTTGCCGGTTGGTTGGTACTAACCGCACTGGTGCGTCTGACACCCATCTATTTAGAGCATAGATCGATTGTCTCGGTTATGGAGACGGTTGTGGATCAATATGATCCATCAAGCGACAGCAAGGGACGAATTAAGCAAAAACTAGCTGCCGCGTGGTCGATTAACAGTATTGATCAAGCCGACTCCAATAGTGTGCGGATCGAGCGGAGCCGGTCCCAGCTGAAGCTGACGCTTGATTATGAAGTGCGGTTTCCGATACTCGGCGACCTTGTGGGCGTATGGGCGTTTAACGAGACGCTCGAGACCCCCTGATCCCGATCGGAGAAAAGCGCTTGCCCACCCTAAGCCTCAAGCCCAAAGTAGCGAATCTCGAGCGAAGCATTGCCTATCAATTCGATGATCGTGAGTTGCTGGCTCAGGCGTTAACTCACAGGAGCTTTGGCGCGACGAACAACGAACGTCTAGAGTTTATTGGTGATGGCCTGGTCAACGCCGTAGTCGCTAAATTGCTGTTCTCCGCTTATCCGGATCTGGATGAGGGTAGTTTGAGCCGATTGCGCTCAAAACTTGTATCCCGTGACGGCTTGGCGGTTATTGCTAAAAGATTTGACCTCGGTCCATTACTTCAGCTGGGTGCGGGAGAGCGAAAAAGCGGCGGGCGACATCGAGACAGTATTCTTGCCGATGCGGTTGAAGCCATCGCAGGGGCCATTTTGATGGATAGCGACTTCGGTAGGGCCAGTGACATTGTCTCAGCCTGGTTTTACGACGATGTTGCCGATCTCGATATTACCTCAACCCGGGATGCGAAGACGCTTTTGCAGGAATGGTTGCAGGGTAGAGGACATGCCTTGCCGACTTACAGCGTAATATCGGTTTCGGGAGAGGATCACCATCAAGAGTTCGAAGTCTCCTGCCATACTGAGGTTGGAGATCTTGTAAGCTACGGCCGCGCTACGAGTAGAAAAAAGGCAGAGCAGGCTGCCGCCGACGACCTTCTGGAGAGATTGATTAATGAGTGATTCGCCCGACACCCGTTGTGGCTTGGTGGCTCTTGTCGGGCGACCTAATGTTGGCAAGTCCACGTTGCTGAATTTTTTGCTGGAACAAAAATTGAGCATTACCTCCAGAAAACCCCAAACCACTCGTCAGCAGGTGTTGGGTGTAAAAACGGTGGGGCGTGATCAAATGATCTTTGTTGATACACCCGGCCTCCATCGCAACGAGCCCAAGGCAATCAACAAAGCCATGAATCGTTCTGCCACGTCAGCGATGTCTGATGTTGATCTCGTGCTGTTTCTTATTGATCGGGGTAAATGGACCGAGGAAGACGGGTGGGTGCTTGAGAAGGTCGAGTCTGCAAAGGCGCCGGTGGCCCTTGTCATCAACAAGATGGACTTGCTGGATGATCCAAATACGCTGCTGCCCGAACTCGAGGCGCTGCAGGCGCGGTCAAATTTTGCGGGTGTCTTCCCGGTTTCAGCCCTTCGCCAAAAGAATCTGGATGTCCTTGAATCCTTTGTTAGAGATCAATTACCTGAGGGTTATCACTTGTTTCCTGAGGGCCAGATCACTAACCGTACGGAGCGCTTCTTAGCGGCCGAGCTCATCAGGGAGAAGATCATCAGACAACTAGGTGATGAGTTGCCACACACCTCTGCCGTTGAAATCGAAGCTTTTCAGACTAATGAGCGCGGAGTGCTCCACATAAGCGCAATTATTTTTGTAGAGCGCGATGGTCAGAAACGCATTGTTATCGGGACGGGTGGCGCAAGACTACGTTCTATTGGGACGGAAGCGCGGCGTGACATGGAAAAAGCCTTTGACCAGAAAGTCATGTTGAAGCTGTGGGTAAAAGTGAAGTCCGGTTGGTCTGATGATATCCGTGCACTCCGAAGCTTAGGGCTGGAAGGTGATTCTTGAAAAGTTCGGTCCAGCCCGCTTGGGTGCTTGGACGCCGAGCCTATCGTGACTCGAGCTTGCTCGTTGATCTTCTGACCGCAGAGAACGGCCGTATGTCGGCGGTCGTAAAGGGTGCCCACAGAAAGCAGCGAGGTGGTTCATACGCCAGTCTAATGCAACCCTTTTGCCCAATCTTGGTAGGTTTAGGCGGTAAAGCCGAGCTGAAATATCTCTCGTCTGCCGAGAACGCGGGCGTGGCGCTGTCACTTCCCGGTGAGCGCCTGTTCTCTGGTTTGTACATGAATGAGCTTCTGGTCCGTTTGTTGCCAAAGTTCGACGCAGTACCTCAGCTCTTCGCAACTTATGGCTCATCGCTGCTTGCACTCAGTGAGAATCAAGACCCAGAGTTGACCCTACGCCGTTTTGAGCTGGCCCTGTTTGAAGAACTAGGGTACGAAATTCAATGGCACAAGGACGATCGAGGTCAGGAAGTTTCAAATGATCGCAACTACTTATTTGCACATGATCGGGGTTTTGTCGAAACTGCCGAGGGCGAGACCGCAGAGCTATTGTCGGGTGCTGATTTAATAGCGCTTAATGCTTGGTATCGGAGCAGTACGCCATTGACGAGCCATGCGAGACAATCGCTCAAGCGCGTTATGCGCCAAGCAGTCGATTACCGACTCGATGGGCGACCGCTTAGGGTGCGTGAAGCCCTCAGTCAGTGGCGAAGTCTCGGTCAGACTGTAGGAGAGGTTTGAGTGATTGGCATAGGCGTAGATATTGTGAATATCGCTCGTGTAGAGCGGGTGTTTGAAAAATTTGGTGATCGATTTGCCCGGAAAGTTCTAGCACCCAATGAGCTCCAGACTCTTGCCATCGATCCGCGGCTTCTGGCTAAGCGATTTGCGGCAAAAGAGGCCGTTGCAAAAGCCTTGGGCACCGGGTTTCGTCTTGGGATTACCATGCCGTCGATCAGTATCGAAAAAACCCCACTCAACCAGCCACAGGTTGTGCTGACGGGGGCCGCCAAGACACGTCTCGATAGCATGGGTGGTAAGGAGGTTTTGCTATCTATTTCAGATGAGGTTGATTCCGTAGTGGCCTTCGCCGTTGTACGATAGTCAGACAGCCGCGAATCGTTAGCACCGCCCTACACCGAGAGCGTCTGCACCATCCCGTTAAACGCTCGTTGAAAAGCGTAGGTTAATAGCCCCTGAGATACTTCTGTTATGAGTTTCGACGATTATCCAACGATTGAGTCCACCATTGGTCAAACGCCACTCGTGCGCCTGCAGCGAATGTTGAAGAATTCAAACAGCGTGGTGCTGGCCAAACTCGAGGGTAATAACCCTGCTGGATCGGTCAAGGATAGGCCGGCAATGAGCATGATCAGAGAGGCTGAGGCCCGAGGACGGATCAAGCCTGGCGATACACTCATTGAAGCGACCAGCGGTAATACAGGGATTGCGCTGGCAATGGCCGCCGCCATTCGGGGCTATAAAATGAAGCTCATTATGCCCAATCACATGAGCGCGGAGCGCAAGTGGTCTATGGAAGCTTATGGCGCTGAACTTATCGAGGTTAGTCAGGAAGACGGCATGGAAGGGGCGCGCGATTTAGCGGCTCACATGGCAGATCGAGGCGAAGGAATCGTACTTGATCAATTTGCCAATACCGATAACCCGCTCGGACATATCAGCGATACTGGACCTGAGATCTGGGAGCAAACAAGTGGTCGAGTGACGCATTTCGTGAGTTCCATGGGGACAACTGGGACAATCATGGGGGTATCCGCTTTTTTGAAAGCGAAGAACAGGGATATCGAGATCATTGGTTTGCAGCCGGTTGAAGGTTCACAGATTCCGGGGATTCGAAGGTGGCCCGAGGCGTATCGCCCGTCTATTTTCGATCCCGCGGCAGTTGATCAGGTTATTGATGTCTCGCAGGCTCGTGCCGAGGAGACAATGCGGCAGATGGCTCGTGAGGAAGGGATTTTTGCGGGCGTTTCCTCGGGCGGATCTATCGCAACAGCCATCGATATTGCTGAAGCAAATGATGGCGTCACTGTCGTAGCGATTGTGTGTGACAGAGGCGATCGCTATTTGTCTACCGGTGTCTACCAGGCATGAATGAGAAGACTCAGCCCGCTTACGATATCGCCGATCTGAAGCGACTGATGGAGCGTCTGCGAGACCCTGAGACGGGCTGCCCTTGGGACCTGAAACAGACCTACCAATCGATTGCACCATTCACGCTAGAAGAGTGCCTAGAGCTGATAGATGCCCTCGAACAGGGCGACCTTGCGCATGTGGAGGAAGAGCTTGGCGATTTGCTCTTTCAGGTCATTTTCTACAGCCAGCTGGGCAAAGAGGACGCTCTATTTGATTTCGATAGCGTCGTTTCTGGTATTACCGCCAAGTTGCTGAGGCGCCACCCCCACGTGTTTAAAGACGGGGAATTAGAGGGCGTTATCACGGATCGAGCATCCGTTGACCAGATCAAGACTAACTGGGAAGCAGAAAAGGCTTCAGAGCGCGCTGCGCGGGCGCAGCAGAGTGCAATGGATGATGTTCCGGCCACACTCAGTGCGCTTGCTCGCGCGCAAAAGCTGCAGAAGCGCGCGTCATCGGTTGGCTATGATTTTACCGCGGCTGATTCAGTTCTCCGGAGCCTTGAAAGCGAGCTCGGTGAACTCGCAGAGGCCCGTGAAATACATGGGCAAGAAGAGATCGAAAACGAGTTAGGGGACGTATTATTCACCGTCGTTAATCTAGCCCGGCATCTTAAGGTTGATGCCGAGGCGGCGCTTCGTAAATCAAACCGTAGGTTTGAGCAACGGGTAAGGCGTGCAGAGTGCGCGGCACATGAGGCTGGAAGCCGGCTAGAGGATGAGTCGGTTGAGCAACTAGAAGCGCGATGGTCTGCGGCCAAAGCGGAAGAGGGTAACGACGACTTGTAAGCGAAGCACTCTCTGTGTATTTTCTCGCTCTTCGGTCGCGATGCTGAGCATTAACAGCAAATAGGAACAACATGCGAATAATTCTTCTAGGCGCCCCTGGTGCCGGAAAAGGGACTCAAGCTGCTTTCTTGTGTGATCATTTTGGGATTCCGCAGATTAGCACGGGCGATATGTTACGCAGTGCAGTGAAGGCGGGTACCGAACTGGGTAAGCGTGCAAAGGTCATCATGGATGAGGGCGGCTTGGTGTCGGATGACATCATTATCGGGCTGGTCAAGGATCGCCTGGCCGAAGCCGATTGTGCGACGGGTTGCCTATTCGACGGTTTTCCAAGAACCATCCCCCAAGCAGAAGCTATGGTCGACGCAGGCATCGATATTGACCAGGTCATTGAGATTGATGTTGATCATGAAGAGATCGTATCGCGTATGAGTGGTCGTCGTGTCCACCCTGGTAGCGGTCGTGTATACCACGTCGAGCACAACCCACCTGCGGTCGAGGGTATCGACGATGTGACCGGAGAGGCGCTGATCCAGCGCGACGATGACGCCGAGGACACGGTTCGACATCGCTTGGGTGTGTACGAGAGCCAGACGCGGCCGCTGGTGGATTTCTATACCAATCTTGAGGGGCCTGCGTACCATCAAATAAATGGTGTCGGCTCTGTAGACGCTGTGACCCAAAGCATCAGAGCGGCGCTCGGCCAGTAGCAATCCTCATCCGAGACCACTAAGCTTGGTCCCCAACTCATTGGGGGCCACAGCATGAAAAATAGCAACATTATTCTCTACCACTATCCTGCCTCGCCGTACGCGGAGAAGGTACGTTTGATGGCCGGCTATCTAGCTGTTCCGTGGCTCTCTGTTGATGTGCCCATACAACCGCCACGCGAGACGCTTGCTCTCCTTGCGGGAGGTTATCGGCGAATTCCTGTTGCGCAGATTGGCGCTGATATTTACTGCGACACGGCGCTTATTTCAGAAGAAATCGTCCGTCTGGCGGACAAGCGACTTGCTGAAGACAGCGAATCGGCTATCTCCCTCGCAGAGTATGCTGAGCAGCACGCGTTCTTTGCCGCGATTCGACAGAACTCACAGTTGAAAACCGCAATCGGATTGATCATGAAACTCGGGTTTAAAGGCATGATGGCGTTTGCCAAAGACCGGGCGACCTTTGCGGTTGGTTACGCGCCGGCCATGCTCTCGCCAGATCAGGCAAAGGAAGTCTTCAATAAATACCTTGATAACCTCGCCTCTTCCTTGGGAGACCAGTCCTTCCTTGGTGGTGACGAGCCATGCCTGAGTGACTTCCGTTGTTACCACCCCATTTTCCTTGCCATCGCATTTCGAAGTGTTAAGACATCGCAACTGCCTGCGCAAGTTAAAACGTGGATGGAGAAGCTTACGGGATTTGGTTGGGGGCAGGTATCCCCAATGACTGACCCCGAGGCGCTTGAGGTCGCAAAGTCCTCAAGCCCGCTAGCGATAAGTGAGGCAGCGGCTGCTCACCCTGACGTAGGGGAGTGGGTAACAGTTTCCCCCACAGATACGGGTAAAGTCCCGGTCACAGGCACGCTCGTTGGTATGGATGCCAATCGAATCACTTTATTGCGTCGATCTGATGATGTGGGAGACGTTCATGTGCATTTCCCGGCGGTCGGATTCGAGTGCATTAAAATTAACCAATAGGCGATTCAATGTTGTACGTGCTTGCAGCATGGCTCCCGTAACGCAAAGCGTTAACCATCCGCGATGTGACGATGGGACGAAGCCGCCGAGAAGCCAGTCAAAGAGAAAGTAGTCAACAGTGGCAAGGGGAAAGTCGGTGAAAGGAACAGCATTAATTACGGGGGCCTCCTCGGGTCTGGGCGCTGAGTTTGCGAGACAGCTGGACGGCCAGTCCGATCACTTGATTCTTGTTGCCCGCAGAGGCGATAAGCTCCGCTCGCTCGCTGAGTCACTATCGACGCCCAGTACTATCATTGAATCTGATTTGAGCTTGCCTGAGTCGCCCCAGCAGCTTTGCGAAGACATCGAGCGCCTTGGGCTCACGGTTGATGTGCTCATAAATAATGCAGGCATTGCCGGACCCAATCTGCTCGAGGTCAAGGACTTCACGGAGCAACGCGCGTTTGAGCAGTTGATGATGACAACCGTTGCCGAATTGTGCAGTCGGCTGATTCCATCCATGCAGGCTCGTGGCTACGGTAGAGTCGTTAACGTCGCGTCCGTAGCGGGACGCTTTCCGAGCTCTGATACCGGTAACTACGGCCCATCAAAAGCCTATGTCATTGCTGTCTCAGAGGAATTGAACCTAGCAGCTCGATCGGATGGGGTGTTTGTAACTGCACTGTGTCCCGGTTTTACTCATACTGAGTTCCATGAAGTTGCAGGCATGATGGCGGCCAAGAACAGCTCACCTAAATGGATTTGGTACGAGGCGAGCACGGTTGTATCTGATGGTATCACCGGCTGTAACGCGGGTCGTCCTGTGGTCATCTCTGGACGTCTTTATCGTTGGTTGGACCCGTTTTTGCGCTCGAGCATTTTTCGCACCGCCATTTTGCGGCTGGTTGGTCGCCGTTAAGCCCCACTGCGTGCGCACAAAGGCTGGCTTAGCCGAGTGAAATAATTCACAATCCGGGGCGGTAAGTTCACTCAAAGTAAGGTTATGTAATGCCAGTCATTAAATTTATTGAGTTCGATGGTACGGAACATGAGGTGGATGCTGACGCCGGGATGAGCGTTATGGAAGTTGCCATGAAGTACGACGTGCCAGGAATCGATGCTGACTGCGGCGGTGGCGCTGTTTGTGGTACTTGCCACTGCTTTATCGAGGAGTCAGCAGGTCCGCTACCCGATGTTGATCCACAAGAGGAATCAATGCTCGGTCTTCGCCCTGATCGCGAGGGGAACTCGCGCTTGAGCTGCCAAGTTCAGGTTAGCGACAGCATTGGTGATATGACAATCAAGCTCCCCGAATTCCAAATGTAAGCTTAGATCTAGCGAGCCGTCTGGATGAACTCGATTCTTAACGAAGTTGCTTCGGTACCCTTGGCGGATCTCGACGTCTCGGATCCGCTACGTTTTGAAAATGACTGCTGGCAGTCGCTGTTTAAGCGACTTCGCGAAGAGTCTCCCGTCCACTACCAAGCAGAGAGTCCTGCAGGGCCCTTTTGGTCAATCACACGTTTCGAGGACGTGGTTGAGGTTGAGAAAAATACAGACGTTTTCTCCTCGGAACCCTCGATTGCGATCGTTGATCCGCCTCCTGACAGACGCTCACCGATGTTTATTGCGATGGATCAGCCTGAGCATGACGTCCAGCGAAGAGCCGTTCAGCCTGTTGTTGCGCCAAAGAATTTACAAGAATTTGAAGCACTGATTCGTAAACGCTCGGGGGAGGCGCTCGACGCTTTGCCTGAGGGTGAAACCTTTGACTGGGTTGAGTTGGTATCGCGTAATCTCACCACACAGATGTTAGCGACGTTGTTCGACTTCCCTTGGGAGATTCGTCACAAGCTCTCCGAATGGTCGGATGCTGTGACCTCGGACGAGCGGATGACTGCAGGGCAGGGGCTTACGAGAGATGAGCGCCTTGAAGTCATCATGGAGATTCTCGATGTTTTCACCCAGCTTTGGCATCAGCGGAAAGGCGATAATGTTGAATCGTTTGACCTCATTCGCTTGCTTCAGAGGGATCCCAATACAGCCAACATGGTGGACGACCCTAAAAATTATGTGGGTAACTTGATGTTACTCATCGTGGGGGGGAACGACACCACTCGAAACTCCATGTCAGGTGGGGTTCTCTTTCTTAATGAAAATCCCGAGCAATTTCAGCGTGTTAAGAGTGATCGCTCACTGATTCCGTCGATGGTCTCTGAGATTATTCGCTATCAAACGCCGCTGTCACACATGCGAAGGACCGTCACGAGAGACTTTGAGTTTCGCGGGCAGAAGATGAAGGCGGGAGACAAGGTCGTTCTCTGGTATTGTTCAGCGAATCGTGATGAGACAGCCATTCCCAATGCCGATCAGTTCTTGATTGATCGAGAGAGTGTCAGAAACCATGCCTCGTTCGGCTTCGGTATCCACCGGTGTATGGGTAATAGGCTTGCGGAAATGCAGCTTCGCGTTGTCTGGGAGGAGGCGCTAAAACGCTTTAGTGACATAAAACTCATGTCACCGCCCACTCGGCTTTGTCACAACTTTGTGCGTGGATACGCCTCAATGCCTGTGCAGGTAACGCGGTACTAGTGACGGTTATCGCATGGGACTCTTCCTCGGATAGCTCCGTTCTGTATCCTGCAAGCACCGTATGGCTCCTGTCGTAACTGCTGATACACGTCTGCCAGAAACTGCACTACTTAATGCCGTTGGCATTGACGGCTGCAGAGCGGGCTGGGTGATCGCCTCTAGGGACGATCAGGAAATCAGCTTGACTATCATTCCCCAACTCCGCGATCTCAATGATTTATTG
>JAYOAN010000010.1:0-2305 GCA_038104285.1 Halieaceae bacterium | reverse complement strand
TCAGGAAATCAGCTTGACTATCATTCCCCAACTCCGCGATCTCAATGATTTATTGCACCCGAACGCCTCGGTCATGATCGACATGCCCATTGGTCTTACTGACGGTCCGAGCATTAGGGACTGCGACGCGCTTGCTCGACAGAAGCTGCGGCCCCATAGAAGTTCTAGTGTGTTTGGCGTGCCTGCGCGTCAAGTGACACGCTGTACCGACTATTCTCAGGCGAATGCGCTATCACGCGAGTTATCCGGTAAGGGCATCAGCAAGCAAGCGTTCCATTTGTTTCCTAAGATCCGAGAGCTCGATGATTGGCTGCTGTCTCGCGAACGTAAAGGGCGCTGGTCGGAGTGCCACCCGGAGGTGGCGTTCGCCAGTCTCAATAGCGGACAGGCGCTGCGAGAGTCGAAGAAAACCAAGGCAGGTAGTCAAGCCCGTCAGAAGCTCCTCGCGGAGTTAGGTGAATTTCAACCAGCAGTTGAGCGCGCGCTCACAGCCTATCGTCGAAAAGATGTGCTTGCCGATGATTTGCTAGACGCTTTGGTTTGCTTGTTGACCGCTGAGCGGAAACCTAATGATCGGTGGCATTTGCCAGAGGACGCCCCCGTTGATGAACGGGGGCTTACCATGGAGATCGTTGCGCCAGCCCTTAGCTAGCAGCTTTCAGTGCTGAGTCGCTATCGCGTTCTGCTGGACTCGCCTGTGGGCCGCGAATTAACCCGCCGGGTGTAGCTCCCGAGTGTTGGCCATTATCGAAGGTCATAACACCTGACTTAAACGTGGCTTTGTAGCCGGTCGCAGATTGTAGTAAACGCTTTCCACCCGCGGGTAGGTCATTGGCCACCCACGGTCTGCTCATGCCAATCTTATCGAGTTCAATAATATTGATATCGGCGAGATATCCGGGCGCGAGAATGCCTCGATCATCCAGTCCGTAAACCTTAGCTGTATCTGCACACTGGCGCTTGATTGCCTCGCTCAGGCTCAATCGGAAGCCATCACGATCGCGAACCCAGTGCTGGAGCATGAAGGTGGGAGAGGCTGCATCACATATCGTACCGCAGTGAGCACCTCCGTCTGAGAGCGAATTAATGCAATCGTCAGATTGCAAAATGGGTTCGAGGAAGTTCAGATTACCGTCAGCATAGTTGAGTAGCGGGAAGTAAATAAACCCATTACCACCGTCGCGCATCATGAGGTCGTAGGCAAATTCTTCCGGTGATTGGTTTGCTGCGGCGGCGAGGCCGGCAATTGACTCTGCTGCGGTTGGTTCATAATTAAAGCCATCGGACAGTTCATATTGCATTGTCCATGCGCCAGCCATCATTTCAGTGAGAATTTGAATATCGCTTTCGGGATAAACGGATTCTTCCGAGATGAGTTGTGCTTTAAACGCAGGGTCAGACAGCCGCTCGTGTTGTGCCGCTGGCTCGAGTTCTGCTACTTCGGCCCAGCTGGGTTTGAATGAGAAGGGGTTAAAGGTGCATCGCCAGCCTAAGATAAGGCCGGTTCCGCGCATTGAGATTTGTGCAAGGATATTCGCTCCCTGCGCGTTCTGTTCACGCATCTGCGCCATTTGATCGTCAAAGCTCATTGCTTTGATGGGTGATTGCAATGCGGCGAAGGTGACGGGCAAGCCAGTCTCGCGACTCAGCTCGCCCATCCAGTCGAACTCGTTCCACTCAGGAATAAGGTCGCTGGCCATTTCGAAAACGCCGTGGCCTACCCGCGCCATACCTCGGCCAATACCGATGAGCTCCTCCGGTGTCGCTGTGGTCCCGGGGACGAGCTCACCGTCGATCGATTTGTGAAGCACGGTCCGAGAGGTTGAGAAGCCCAAAGCACCGGCTCGCAAGCCTTCTTCGACTATGTTGGCCATGCGGGCGATATCTGACTCGGTAGGATCCTCATTGGCTGCACCGCGATCACCCATTACATAGGCGCGAACAGCGCCGTGCGGGACGTGCGTTGCGACGTCGACCGTTCTCGGCATCTCCTCAAGCGCATCAAGGTATTCAGGGAAGCTCTCCCAATTCCAAGACATACCCTCAGAGAGTGCGGAGCCTGGAATGTCCTCGACGCCCTCCATCAAACCAATCAGCCAGTCGTGTCGATCCGGCGCTGCCGGTGCAAAACCTACGCCACAATTCCCCATAACAACAGTCGTCACGCCGTGCCATGAAGAGGGTGCCATCTCCTGATCCCAGGTGGCCTGACCATCATAGTGAGTGTGAATATCGACGAAGCCCGGTGCGACATAGCAACCGTCAGCGTCGTATACCTTCTCCGCGTCGCCTAAGTCAGTTCCAA
>JAYOAN010000009.1:6525-22843 GCA_038104285.1 Halieaceae bacterium | reverse complement strand
CATCAATGTCCCTGAGTTTCAAGGAACTCGAATCGGGTGTGGCGATTCGTTTTGGACATGCGGTCGTCTGCTGGTTGAGGCTAGTCCCTGAGCTAGCCACTTACAGCACGCCTGAGAATGTCAAATCAGTCGATAACTTGGTTACCGGCTTTATCGGTGTGTCACCACAGGCGAGTAATGTCCGCCGCTTGATTAGCATTGCTGCGAGTTCTGATCTACCCGTGCTGCTTCGCGGCGAGTCAGGAGTAGGCAAGGAGGTCGCCGCGATGGCTATACACGCAGCGAGTACGCGATCGGACAAGCAGCTTATTGTTCTCAATATGGCCGCACTTCCTGAGACGCTTGCCGAGACAGAGTTGTTCGGCAGTGCGCGTGGGGCCTTTACGGGTGCCGAGAAGCGATCTGGCTATTTTATCCAGGCAAACGACGGGACACTGTTTTTAGACGAGATTGGTGAGTTGCCAATGTCGGTGCAACCCAAACTGTTGCGGGCCCTACAAACGGGCGAGGTCCAGGTTGTTGGTGGTCGATCCTATTCCGTTGACGTGCGAATTATCGCTGCGAGTGATGCCGATCTTAATGACAATACAGGTTTCAAAAACGCGTTACTTCAACGTTTGGCGGGGATTACAATTACTCTCCCCCCACTGCGAGAGCGCCTCGAAGACCTTGGTATCCTTCTAGCGAACTCGGACCATACCCGTCCACTACTTTATAAAAGTATGAAGCCCCGGGACGTCGCAGCGTGGGCGAGCTTTGTCTACGACGCCCTCTATCAAGAGTGGCCGGGCAACGTACGTGAGTTCTTGCTGAGTGCGCAACGTTTTGCGTTGTCACTCCATCACGATACGAAAAATGGCCTCACGAAACGCCACTTCATTGTTCATACGTCTGAAGACAACCGCTCAAACCCGAAAGTGCTAACCGATGCTGAGATTGAAGCCATTCACGAGCAGTCCGAGTTTGAGATCGCTGAGACTGCACGGCGTTTAGGGCTGTCTCGAGGCGCGCTGTATCGGCGTGTGGAGACTATCCCGGGCGTGAGACTCTCTGCGGATTGCTCAGATGCCGAGATCGAAGACGCGCTTGGCAGGGTGGGACCCAATCTAAGCGCATTGAGTCAGGCCCTGCGGCTCTCTAAAGCGTCCATTGCAAGTCGATTGCGCTTAATGGGTGTCCGATAAAGATGGCACTCAAACCCATTACCTCGCTCAAGTCGCTTTTATCGGAAGTGGGTGCCCCCGATCGACTCATCTTGCTCGAGCGGTTGGGCTTAGGGGGGCAGGCTGAGGTATGGCTTGCGCGCGATCAAATGCTCGAACGTTTCGTTACCGTAAAGAAAGTTCCGTCCCTAAAAAGTTTGGAAGACGGGACTGACGACGAACGACTGAAAAGCCTGCGCGCCCGGGCGGAGATGGAGCACCCTGCCATTCCAACACTCTTTAGTGTCGTCCCCCATGGCGATCAATCTTGGTTGGTAAGCGAGTACGTCGAAGGCGTTGCCTTGAGCGAAGTCTTGGGGGAATTAAGCCCAGAGAGTATTTATGCCGTGGCGAGAGATTTGCTCAGCGCACTTCGATGTCTGGAGCGGTTGAGCTTGGTTCACGGAGACTTATCACCCAATAACATCGTTATCGACCGCACTGGCCAGGTCCGGTTGCTCGACTTTGAATCGTGTAGCCGCATTGGTGAAGCGCTTTCATCAACCTCAACGATTGGGTTCAGTGCACCTGAGCGTCATTCGCGAAGAGCTGGTCTTCCGACAGTGGATACCTGGTCGGTGGGTGCGATTCTTATCTGGTTGGTGACGCAACGCACACCGGAAATTGTCCTCGACGATGCAAAACAACCTATTTCCGTGACGATTGGGACCGCAATACCCGCAACCGACGTGCTGGGAGATGTGATTAATATCGCAGCGGCAGCGACTCGACTGGACCCTAGTTTGCGACCGTTAACGGCCGATCTCGAGGAGCGGTTATCACTGAGCTATCGCTGGCTAGAACCCGTCAATCGTTCGGCATTAGAGATGTTGGTGCGCTCTCGCTTGCTATCGACCAGTCAGGGGGAGGGGCGACCACCCGCCCATATAGGGTCTGCTAATACCCCTAAGAAAAACTCCAAGTCTGAGACTAGCCCGAAAGGTAGTGGGCACTCTGGCTACCTAGCGCCTTGGAGAAAGAACCGAGGATGGACTGAGAGAGTTCGCATTGAGGATGGTACCCCAGGGGGAAGTATGGCCAAATTTGCTGGCTCGGGCTGGGGCAGTTCAAGGTGGTTTAGCGAAAAATGGGGTGATGAAACTTGGTTCAGTGAGAGCAGAGAAAAAAGAGGGGTAAAAAGCACCTCAGATAGGCAACCCTCAGAGTCTAGGAAACGGTCCATCGGAACTTCGCTCGCAAACCGATGGCTGAATCGACAAAGGTTCTTCTCGGTTACGCCCCTTAGGCTCTCATTCTTATCGCTAGGTCTCGCAGCTTTGGCAGGCGTGTATTCGTCGTTTCTCAGCGAGGGGCAGCCCTACAGTGTGCGAGTTGACACCACACGACTTTCTCCCGCGACGGCACTTCCCGATGAATTTAGCCAGCAGTGGGTGGAATCCATTTTCTCGCGTGCAATGCCCGATAACTGGCAGCGCGTTTCCAACGCAGAGATGTTCCCGCAAGTGCGGCCATCTACCAAGCACAAGGATGGCGTTAGCGGGGATAGCGAGTTGCTTGCCCAAGGCCAGCCCAATGAAGCCGCAGGCGGCGATGAGTTACTGAAGATTGAAGGTGATGTCGATAACCAAACACACTCAGGAAATGGTCCCGTGACTGAGGTGATTATGAGTATCTATTGTGCGCAGGGTATCTGTGAGCTCCTCACCGAGCATGCGGGAGAAGAGGCTTCAGTGCTCAATCATACAGTCGTTCTCGATACTGGAGATGCGCGGATTTGGTACGCAGCCATTGCAGGTTTGGCCAAATCGATTTCGGCTGGATAGGTTGCAGATTAGCAGCGAGTCACCGCTACGCTCACGGATTTATGCGCGTACCGACTTATCTTCTATCCCTAGACGACCGTAATTCTCAGGCAACCTTCAATCCAGAAGTCGCTAAGTAATGTCAGTGAAAGTTAATCAAGACACTGGCTCGATCGATTTCAGACGACTAAGCAGCATTTCAAGTTCAGGGTGCTGTCGCTCAGACTGATGTAAGAGCCAGCCAACTATTGAGTCCACTTCGGTACGTCGTCTCGCCATGACATCACTGAGCATCGATGAGGTGTTTTCTGCAGTGTCGGCCATAACCGATCTCACCGTCCGGTCGAGCTGGGCAGCGATATGTGAATATCCAAGCTCGATAAGAATGTCTGCGACCTCTGTAATAATTTGCGCACTTAGCGTCCGAAACGACGCTTCTAAAAGTGCGCCATTTTTAACGCCATGAACCGCGGTGAGCGGATTGATACAGGCGTTGATGGCAACTTTTTCGACGAGTCGCTCATTAATATCGCTACACCATTCGAGCGATGGGATACCTTTTTGCCAGGCGCCAAACCATGATGGAGCCACGCCGCCATCAGGGTGCCCGACGAGCGTTTTTCCCTCGCCTGCCGCAATCCATTGCTCACCTTCTCGGTGACACCCAGCTGTGGTGGTCGCGAGAAAAAGCCTGCACTCAGGTGCAAGCGCCTGAATATCGTCGATATGTTGCATGCCATTCATCATGGCGACGATGGTGGTGCTAGCACCGATGCGGTGGCGTATTTGGCGCAGAGCTAAACCTGCAGCCCAGCTCTTTGATGTGACAAGTAGATGTGAAATGGGGTCGCAGTCTTCCACATTCGAGCAATCAAAGGTCAGTGACTGCTCGGAATGCGCAGTTTTTAGCGAAATTGTTCGACTCGACGCGCCCGGTGATCGTGAGAGTAATCGAACGGTTGCACCACCTTGATACAACCTGTGAGCAAACAGACCACCAACACTACCCACGCCCAAGATGTGCCAGGCCTCACTCATTCTGCCCCCAGCTCTTCTCCAACATCGTTTTATTATGGGCGCCTGTCGTATCTCCCCGTGCGGCTAAGGTCCAGAGATGATCCATCAGCGGCACGACGCGACAAGCTACTTGCCACTGACGTAGATCAAAAAAGACTCCCGCCGTTACCTCGGCAAATGTATGGCGAGTCTCTTCTTCCATATGTTGTGAAGCGACCGCGATATCGAAATGGCGACTTCCAAACGCTGCGTATTCCCAATCTATAGCGAGGTACCTTCCGTCGTGCTTCCCAATATTGGTCGGGGTGAGATCATTGTGACAAAAGCAGGTGGGCTCGTTATCGAGTCGCTGAAGATCCTTACGTATCGCGGGAATCTCTATATCGACTGTAAGGTGACTGAGGTCTTTCTCCCTTACGGCAAGGGCGTATCGGGTTGCCGTTTCCTCAAGTGACAACCTCGGTCCATCGATACCGATCTCGTGCACGCTTTTTAACAACTGACTGTGGGCTTCCACGTCGATCCCATCAAACGTTAGACGTTTCGTGATAACGACATCCTCGCTTGGGCTTGCCCACAAAACATCCGGTGCAATACCGAGTGCGGCGGCTGCTCGCCAAAGCGCGATTTCCTGTGAGGGAGGGTTTAGGCTCAATGATGCGGTGTTGTGTCGTAGCCGAAGGACAAGATCAGGTGCGCGATCTAGAGAAAACACGGTGTTGGCAGAGCCAATACCTAGAATCTCTCCAAGATCGGGCCGTGAATCGCGAGCGCGCCAGTGTTGATCCCAGACTTGCCAGGCATTGAGCGCCTCCAATAGGGGGGCTAGGGGGTGGCTAGGGTGCGTCGCCACGAAAGGTATCCAGCCACAGACAAAACGATATAAAGAGCGAAAAGCCCGGATGTCAGGGACAGACCCCGATCAGTAAATAGCCAGACGGAGACTGCGTTGATCACAATCCAGTAAAGCCAGTTTTCCAATATTTTTCGGGTGACCATCCACGTGCAGATGATCGCTGAAATCGTGGTTCCCGCGTCGACAAAGGGTCTTGCTGCGTCGGTGTAGACCGCAAGTAACGCTCCCGATGCCCACGTACCGCCGGCGATGAAGAGCAACGCCATGGCATGAAACGGCCAGGGGCGCGTCGTCACTCGAAGGGTGTCATCGCTGTTATCTCGCCCCCAAAAGACCCAGCCCACGATCGCCATGGCGACGTAAATAATTTGTAAGCCCGCTTCCATGTAGAGCTTCACCTCAGCAAAGATAACGAGATAAAGGAGGGCACTGACAAAGGCGGCGACCCAGCAGAGTCGGTTTTGTCGCATGGCGAGTACAACATAGGCGAGCGCCAAAACAACCGCGATTGTCTCTAAAGTACTCATTGCTTGCTGGGCGGCTCGATGTCGATGTGGTGTTCCGGAATGAACTTGGCCATCAACACCTGTCTACCAAACTCGGCGTAACTTGCTTCCAGCGCCTCTCGAACACATTCGAATACATCGCGGCTCTCACCCGTGATTTGCGTGCTCATCGAGTTGGTGGCAACGCTGCAACTGTTGGCAGCAATAATGTTTTCAATGAACGCCCATACCGGAGTTTCGACCTCCCCTGCGAGCGGGTACAAGCTAAGTTCAGCGGTCATCCTCACAACTTATCCCCCAAATTGATAACGCACAGTAGCGCCCACTGTACGTGGCTCACCGTACTGATAATAGGGCTCCAGAGCGTAATCCTTTCGTGGGTCGTTACCAAACGTGCCAAAGCCTCGTATCACCGTCGTTTCATCGTGGAGGTTTCGGCCCCATAAGGTCACCGCCCAAGCACCACGCTGCCAAGCTATATTAAGGTTGATCAGCCGTGCTGACGGCGATTTCACCTCGTGTCTGTCCGAGAGGGAAAATGCATCGCGCCCCGTCGCTTCGATTGATGCAGAGAGATTTTCAGAGAAATCATAAGTTGCACTCAAACGGTATTGGTCTGCAGGCGCATGCGGTTGATCACGGCCTGACAGGTCGGTGCCATCGATATTGATATAGCGATCAAACGATGCGTCAAGTCTTGCAATGAAGCCGCTCAGACGGAGTGCCTCAGTGGCGCGCCAGTCGATGGATGCCTCAAGACCTCGGTTTGTGCCGCTCGCAGCGTTGTCAGTGAAGTCGGTAAATGAGGTGCTGCCGTCGCTTCGAGGTATGACGAGAGAGCCTTTAACCTGCTGTTCACGTCTGTCCATGTTGAAAATGATGACCGATCCACTGATTCGCTGATCAGCGCTGCTAAACCGATAGCCGATCTCGGTGCTCAGCAAGACCTCCTCGTCAAAACGCGTGCTATTTCGGTACGGTGTCACGTCGATTTCAGTTGCCAAGGTGAGAAGCGTTGATGAAAGCGACGCGTTCACACCGCCGGCGCGCACACCGCGCGCCACGGTGGCGAAGAATGCACCTGTCTCGCTCACCTGCCAGTTGATGGACGTGTTACCCGTCCAATAGTTATCTTCAAACTGCTCTCGGACACCGGAAGAGTCGCGGTAGGAGACATCGCGCTGCTCGTAACGTGCCCCCAAGGTCAGCGTGACATCATCACTCACTGCCTGCGATACCTGACCATAAATTGCCAGCGTATCGGTGTCATTTACACTGCTGAAGGGCGCTTCAAGGTAGGTGTAATCCCGGTCGAGGATTTCGCTATCCTCACGACGGTAAACACCGGCAACCCAATCTAGGCTTTCTGTTGTGCTTGGGGTTAAGCGCCACTCAAAAGTGCTGCGCTCGATGTCGCGCGCGTATTGGTCAAAGGCGCTGTACTCCCAAAATGGGCGGATGCCGACAAAGCTCCAGTCCTCGTCGTAGCTGTAAATCGCATCGGCGTCGACGTCGCTGAGTTGAATCGTCGATGTGTATCGATCGGCCACACGGCTCCAACGTATCAACGCCGATGTCATATCAAGGCTGTCTTCACCGGGCTGATCACTCAGTGTTTCGCGGGTGTTATTCAGCGAAAATGCATCGTAGCCGTTATCGATATCGACGTTGCTTACTTTAATGTCGACAGTGTTCGCATCATTAGCGTACCGCAGTGCCACTCGCGTTGTCTGTTCGTCGCGGTTATTGGTGTCATCGACGTTCAGGAAGGTGTTGTTTATCCAGCCGTCTGATTGGTAGCGCTGATGGGCAATCCGAGCCGAGAGTGTTGCGCTGACAGGGGTATTACCTGTGACTTCAAGACGTCGGCCACCATGATTCTCGACGCCCATTGCAATTCGAAGATCAGTCGAGTCCGAAGGTGTTTGTGTCTCTATGCTGATGAGGCCAGCCAGCGCCCCAGCGCCCATAATGGCACCTTGTGGGCCACGAAGGACGTCAATCTGTGCGGTGTCGAAGCTCGTCAGTGCGCCCCCTAGTCCGCTTATATCGACGCCGTCTTGCAGCAGCACAACTGAAGGATTAACCGGCTCAATGAATTGGCTGCGCTCACCGACACCTCGGATCTGGAAGAACCGCTGGCGTGACGAACCCGATGAGGCGGAAATATTTGGGACGAGGGTAAGAAGGTCTTCGAAGTGCGCGGCTCCCCGCGCGGTCATGTCGCTTTCGGTTAGGGTGGTGGCACTGAGGCGGCTTACATCACTGTCCATCAACGTCGCCGTGATGACGACCTCCTCGAGCTGTCTCTCGTCAGCACCAGCAGGCAAGGCAGTTAACGCAGCTGCAAGAGTACTCAAACTCACGAGCAACAGGCGGTTCTGGGATGAAACATATCGTTGGTACTTCGAAGGCAAATCGGTTTCCTCGCATCTCTGCAATGACAATCGGCTGTCGACGGATCATCGTTTTCGGTTCGACACCAGGCGAGGAATAGGAGGGATGGGCCTAACGAGGCTGTATGTCCTGTTCCTACGCCGGTATTAACCGGTTCAGGTTCAACGGGTTTGCTAAAAGCATCTCAGGCAGTGCCACCCCGCAGGTGCGAGAAGTTTAGCACAGCTCAGCGCTATCTCACGGGGATTAATTGCCAGTTGAGCTAGCCTAAAAATAGTGTTTTTTGTCAAGTTTTGAAAAAGTGGAGAAGCAGAAGTATTGGTCAAACAGCGGGTAACCAAACCGAGAAAAAATTGGCATCAGAATTGGCATTAAAACAGCGCCGCCCTGTGGCACCATAGCCGCCAGCGTTTTAAAGATTGGATAGATAGGGTTAGTCCGATGAGTGATGTTGACCAAGTTGAAGATTCAAATTCGCCGATAACTATCGTGGAGTTCACGCGTCGGCAACTTGCTTTGATTGAACGCCAGATGCTTTCGGCTACGGACCTTGCGGACCTAATCGATTTATCGATTACCGGAATTCGTCAACTCTCGGGTGGTTCAGATGTGGAAATTTGGCTGCACGACCCTGTGGGCGAGCTTGACCGCCACCTCGATAAGGTCGGTGTGCTGTCGGGTACCGTTCTATTAATCGACGACAGCTACTCGTTTGTCTCACTCTACAGCGAGAATCCGGAGTGGAACCGGACAACATCGACTGTCTTCAACGGCACTGAATTATTCAAGTCTGCTCCTGCAATCGAGCAAACTTTAATGCTTCCAGTACTCGACCACGAGTTGCTGGTTGGCAGCATTCATGTGGGTAATGCGCGAAGCGCTGTGATGATGGACGAGAATCAGATGTCGATCCTGTCTGACTTTGTTGCCAAGATGCCCTTGCTTATCAACCGACTTTTGGAGACGAATCGCATCCGTGACTTTGTGCTGCTTGATCCTGCGAGTCATGTAGCAAACCGCGCGGGACTGTTACGTGATCTTGAACGTGAGATTAGTCGCGCTCGTCGTAATAACAAAGCCCCCCTGCTGGTGGCACTAAAACTGGTTGATCTGGAGAGTATCGGTAATCTCTCGCAGCGACATATACAGCACCGTATTTTGCGAACTGTTGCGTCGAGAGTCGCGAGTGGTTTGCGCGATACGGATTCGGTAGCACGCATATCAGAAGAATGTTTTGGGGTCATGCTTGTCGATGCGCCTAGTGAGGAGGCAAGTAAGATTGTTGAGCGTTGGGAGGCTGAACTCCGAGGACAGCTGATCGATGATGGCGCTGGCGGGATATTTGAACTTCAAACCCAAAGTAGCTTCAAATACTGCGATTTGGCATCGCTAGAGGGCCATGACTCCTCCGAGTTGGCGCACTCTCTCTTAAATGATGTTGAGCAAGCCCTGTTTTAACACTGGCGATTAAGCGTTAGAACAGGTTTTGAACACGATCGCTGTCACTTTCAAGTCACCATTTCCCGTGTAAGCTCGGCTACACTGTAGACTGCAGTTTTAGAGTGCAAGACATGAACAGCCTGACCGCACTAACCACACAAATGAACATCGATGCGCGTGCGCGCAACGCTATTCGTTGGCTGGCGGACGCTGAGCGTCTCCCAAAGCTACAGCGCGTTCTTTTGGTCGTTTTTGTACTCTGGGCGATTAATAGTCTGGTTGACGTGGTCGTAGCCTTCATTCCGAGTGAGCGTGCACAGCAGTCCGTGGCAACTCCCGTTAACCCTGCCCCAGCGTCATCGGCCCAG
This sequence comes from Halieaceae bacterium, assembly GCA_038104285.1. GTDB lineage: Bacteria > Pseudomonadota > Gammaproteobacteria > Pseudomonadales > Halieaceae > Luminiphilus. The sequence continues at coordinate 13,294 of JAYOAN010000009.1, read as the reverse complement.
TCCCGCAGTGCCGAAACAATCGATGTCTCTAGCATTCTCGGCGCTGATGTCTTTGGCCCAGTGGCGGCGAGTGAAGTACAGGCTGTGGCCGCGGAAACGGCCTTGGCAAACCCGAGAGAGGGTATTGAGAACGGCGCAAGTGAAACGCGCCTAGCCCTGAAGCTTACCGGGATCGTTGCCTCCACTTCCGACGGACTGGGTAGCGCCATGATCGAGGCGAAAAAGAAGCAGGAGCTCTACTCTGTGGGCGACGCATTACCCGCTAACGGGAAGGTAACGCTGGCGAAAATTTTGCCTAAGCAAGTCGTTATTGATAACAACGGCACGTACGAGCTGATAACGCTGTTCTCCGATAACGGTATTGCTGGCATCGTGAAGACAGCGTCAAAGCCTACACCGACCTCCAGCGACCCAGTCGAAACTGCGGGTGTCTCGACTCAGGCTGTGAACAGCCCACAACAGCAGCGATTGGCATCGCGCTATCGGCAGCAGTTGTACGATGACCCCCAGTCGCTGGCAGGTCTGGTATCAATCAGCGCGGTTCAGGGGCAGGACGGCCTGAAGGGCTACCGCCTTTCACCCGGTCGGGACGCAGCGCAATTTACCGCGCTTGGCTTTGAAGCAGGTGATATCGTTACGGGTGTTAACGGCTATTCACTCAGTGACCCCGCCAATACTGTTCGTTTGTATCAATTGATGCGAGACGCAACCGGTGCCACATTCGATATTGAGAGAAAGGGCGCCCCCGTTACTATTAATGTCAGCTTGGGCGCAATCCAGTAGGAGAATTTGTTAACCATGCACGCGACGCTTGCGAAATTTAGAGCATTGATCACATCGTTCGCCCTACTAGTGGCGATGTGCACTCCTCATGCTGTGGCTCAGGACTTTACCGTGAACTTGAAGGACACGGACATCCAGGAATTCATCGAGTTTGTGGCTGACGTCACTGAGACAACCATCGTCGTAGACCCCTCAGTAAAAGGCAAAGTAAAAGTCATATCGAGTAAGCCGGTTTCCAAGGCGGAACTTTACGACCTCTTTCTTTCAATTCTGGACGTGCATGGCTACACAGCGGTTAGAAGCGGATCGGTTGTCCGGGTTATTCCGAATAAGAACGCGCGGTCAGCGCCTGTCGATGTCATTTCAGGCACCTCGGTGATCAACGACGAATACGTTACTCAGGTGATCAGGCTAGATAACGTCTCCGCGGCAAAGTTGATTCCTGTGCTTCGTCCGCTGGTGCCTCAGCAGGCGCACATGGCCGCTTACGCACCGAGCAACGCCATTATCATTTCTGATATTCGCGCGAACATTAATCGTCTGGAAGAAATTATTGCGAGCATGGATCAGTCGGCCGTCAAAAAGACCGAGATCATCAAGTTGAAATACGGTGTTGCCACCGATGTTGTCGAAATGCTCAAAACGCTGGAAAAGTCACGGGCGGGCGAGGGTGCTGACGCGAATGACGAAGCGACACTGGTTGCAGACAAGCGCACGAATAGCGTGGTTGTGACTGCCGATGAAGTAAGCATTGAACGCATAAAGAGCCTTATTGACTATCTCGACATCCCACTCGAGCAGAGCGGAAACGTGCGGGTCATGTATCTGGAGTACGCCGACGCAACTGAGGTTGCTGAAGTGCTAACGCGCGTTATGCAAAATCTGTCTCGTCTTGATGACGAGGCAACGGGACGAAATCGATCCGCTAACGCTGCGAAATCAACCATCGAGGCCGATGCCGGAACGAACAGTCTGATAATTACCGCAGATACTGACGAGATGGCAGCGCTCGAGGCTGTGATAGCGCGGCTCGATATTCGTCGTGCGCAAGTGCTGGTCGAAGCCATCATCGTAGAGATGGAAATTGTTGAGGGTCGCGAGCTGGGCTTGCAGTGGTTATTTGCCAATGACTCCGGGCTTTATGGCAGCAGCATTAGCACCAGTGCAGCACAGCAGGGTAGAAATGCTGCGCTCGCGCAGGCGATCATTCCTGAGGACTCAGCGTCCGAGGACATTGGCGTTCGCAATCTTGCTGGTGCCTTGGCTCAGGTGCCGGGTACAACATTTGGTTGGGGCGTGGTCGATCAAGGACTGACCATGACCACAATTCTCAACGCCTTGGAGTCGCAGGGCAATGCAAACATCTTGTCCACCCCCAGCTTGCTCACATTGGATAACGAAGAGGCCTTTATTACTGTCGGTCAGCAGGTGCCCTTTGTCACCGGTAGCTATACCAATACTGGTGCGGCCAATGGTGTGGCGAACCCTTTTCAAACCATCCAGCGCGAAAACGTGGGTGTGACACTGCAGGTAACACCACAGATTAACGAGGGTGATTCTGTGGTGATGGATATTGTTCAAGAGGTCTCGAGCATCTCGCAGCAGGTGCTATCGGCCTCGGACGTAATTACCAACGAGCGTAAGATCGAAACGAAAGTGCTTGCCAAAGATGGTGATATTGTCGTTCTTGGCGGCTTGGTGAAAGACGATGTTCAGGACTCTCAGCAGGGTGTTCCTTTGCTGTCAGATATTCCCGTGCTCGGAAGGCTTTTCCGCAGCGATGTGGTGTCTGTTACCAAGTCAAACCTCCTTGTGTTTATCCGTTCAACAATCATTCGCGACGACGCTGACCTTGCCGGCGCTACGGCAGAAAAATACCGCTACATTCGAGACCAACAACGTGAGCGCCGCGACCAAGGGCTGCGCTTCCTCGACGACAATGTGATGCCCGTATTGCCCTCGTGGGAGGATCGGCTTCGCACGTTGCCTGAGGTAGACGAGGAGTCAACCGAGCAGTGAACAGCGCCGCTGACAACATGGATCAGGTTGACCCGCTCTCGCTTGAAGCGTCGGACGAGATGGTGTCTACCGGAGCACCCGAGTTGGCGGGCGGCTTGTTGCCGTTTGGTTTCTCCAAAGCGAACCAAGTGGTTCTGGAGCGAGGTGACAGCGGTCTCGTTCTTAGTCACGTTGGTAAACTGCAGATCGATACCTTGCTCGAGGTGCGGCGAGCGGCAGGCACGAGCTTTACGCTTGAAGAGGTAGACGAAGCAACCTTTCAACTTCTACTAAGCGCTTCTTATCAACGTAATAAAAACCAAGCTGCACAAGTTGCCGAAGATTTGTCCTCCGATGTCGATTTGGCCCGACTTGTGGACGAGATTCCCGATTTAGGGGACCTCGCAGATGCAGAGGATGATGCGCCGATTATTCGTTTGATCAACGCTATTCTCTCGCAAGCGGTTAAAGAGCAAGCTTCAGATATTCACATCGAAACGTTTGAAGACCGACTGTCCGTACGCTACCGAATCGACGGTGTTCTAGCCGAAGTGCTATCACCCAAGCGAATGTTGGCGCCGCTTCTGGTATCACGTCTGAAGGTTATGGCTAAGCTCGATATTGCCGAGAAGCGGATCCCTCAGGATGGTCGTATTTCGGTCCGTATTGCTGGCCACGCAATCGACATTCGTATGTCGACCATTCCATCGGCCCACGGAGAGCGTGTGGTACTTCGACTGCTCGATAAGCAAGCGGGGCAGCTTGAGCTCACTCAGCTCAAGATGAATAAACAGGTGGGCGAGGGCTACAAGAAATCTCTGGCGCGTCCACACGGCATTATTTTGGTGACAGGGCCTACTGGCTCGGGAAAAACTACGACGCTCTATGCCGGTTTATCCAGTATTAACCAAACCTCGCGCAACATCCTCACGATTGAAGACCCCGTGGAATACATGTTGCCGGGGGTTGGCCAAACGCAAGTGAACCCGAAGGTCGATATGACCTTTGCGCGTGGCTTGCGGGCGATTTTACGCCAAGACCCCGACGTGGTGATGGTGGGTGAGATTCGTGACTTAGAGACGGCAGAGATTGCCGTGCAGGCATCCCTTACGGGACACCTAGTGCTCTCAACGCTACACACTAATACCGCTATTGGTGCCGTTACCCGTTTGCAAGATATGGGCGTTGAGCCCTTCTTACTCTCATCAAGTCTGGTGGCTGTGATGGCGCAGCGTCTTGTACGCCTGCTCTGCACCGACTGCCGTGAGTCTGCTGAGGCGACCCCTGCTGAGCGTGAACTTCTTGGAATCGACGGTGGTGAGCCAGTCGAGCTTTACCGCGCCAAGGGTTGTGCGAAGTGCAATATGACCGGCTATCGCGGACGAACCGGTATCTATGAGTTAATCGAGGTCGACGAGGTGCTCAGGACAGCTATTCATGAAGGCGTTGGCGAGCAGGCGATGCTCGAAATCGCTCGCACGAACTACCCCGGCATTCAGGCGGACGGAAAGCGCCGAATACTCGCCGGTGATACGACGCTCGAAGAGGTGTTGCGCGTTACCTCGGTGAAATAAGATGGCGGCGTTTAAGTACAGAGCGCTTGATACGTCGGGCAAAGTTGTAAAAGGCGTTCTTGAGGGTGATTCCGAGCGCCAACTCCGCGCGCAGCTTCGGGCCAAAAACCTCCGTCCCATCGAGGTAAATCCTGCAAGCCGACGAATTTCTACAGGGTCGAATGAGTCCTCGGTGGCTCGTCGAGGTCTGTTTGCTCCTCGATTGAGTGGCAGCGACCTTGCCTTGATAACCCGCCAGCTGGCTACGTTGGTTGCCTCGGCTCTGCCGTTGGACGAATGCTTGCAGGCGGCTGCTGAACAAACTCGTAAAGCATCGACAAAAGCGCTGCTGCTTCAGGTCCGCTCCAAAGTCGCCGAAGGCCACACCTTGGCACATGCCATGGGGCAGTTCCCTCAAACCTTTGGTGATATGTATCGCGCGATGGTTAACGCTGGTGAGCAGGCGGGGCAGTTGGGACCGGTTCTCGATCAGCTGGCGGACTACACCGAAAGCCGGCAGCACACATCCCAGAAACTTCAGATGGCATTGATATACCCATTCGTACTGATTGGCGTCGCAATCGCTGTCGTGACTGCCTTGATGGTGTTTGTTGTGCCCGAGATGGTAGGCATTTTTGCGCAGACCAAAACCGATCTTCCGCCGCTGACGGTAGCGCTTATCGCGACAAGTGATTTTCTAACGAACCATGGCTGGTTATTGGGTGTTGGATTAGTTGCGTTGGTAATCGCCATTCAACAGTTACTCAAACGACCCGTTTATAAGCGCATGTCTGACGGCATGCTCCTGCAGGTCCCCGGCATCCGGCGGGTTTTGATTGGCATGGATACGGCCCGGTTTTCATCGACGCTGAGTATTCTGATGGCATCCGGCGTGCCGCTACTCGACGCGCTTAAAATTGCCGGGGCCGTGATGAATAATCTCGTTTTACGCTCGGCTAGCCAGGAGGTTGCGAGCAAGGTGCAAGAGGGCTCTAGCTTGAACCGCGCCTTATCGCAGGAAGATTATTTCCCTCCAATGATGGTGCATATGGTGGCTTCCGGCGAAACCAGTGGCGAGCTTGAGACGATGCTCGAACGTTCTGCCGCCAATCAGGAGCGTGAGCTAGAGGCGACGCTGGGAACCGTCATGGGGCTATTCGAGCCCATCATGGTGGTTGTCATGGGCGGCTTGGTGCTGACAATAGTGATGGCAATTTTGTTGCCGATTTTCGACTTGAATACGATGGTGAGGTAGTGAAGTGAAGAAGCAAAACGGGTTTAGCTTGATCGAAATCCTGGTAGTTCTGGTCATCATGGGGCTACTGATTAGTGTGGTTGCGCCGACTGTCCTCAATAGTGCGGACGATGCGCGCGTGCAGAAAGTACAGGCGGACTTCAAAGCGATTGAAACCGCGCTCAAAATCTATCGTTTGGATAACTATGTTTATCCAACCACCGAACAGGGTCTTGTGGCACTGGTCGAGCCATCGACGCTCGAACCAGAGCCCCGCAATTTTAAGAGAGGCGGTTACCTGTCTGAGTTGCCGATCGACCCGTGGGGTCGTGAGTACCTCTATTTGTCGCCTGGTGAGTATGGCGAGGTCGACATTTACTCCCTTGGTGCAGATGGCTTGCCTGGCGGTGAGGACCAAAGTGCCGATATCGGTAATTGGGGTGAGGGCGACGACGCCTAGAGTCACTAGCTACAGGTTCTACTGGGGAGCTCACAACATGGTCTGGGTTCAGCGGGGATTTAGCCTCATTGAAATGCTGGCGGTCGTGTTCGTGGTGGTGCTTTTAACGTCTCTCGTCAGCCTTAACGTCGGTTCGGGTGGTGCCGATATTAATCGTGAAAATAAGGTTCGCGAGGTTGCGGCTATGCTGAGCTACGCACTGACCGAGGCCGAGCTAAGCGGCACCGACCACGGATTGCTGATTCATCGTCTTGCCGACGGCGACACCAACTACCGAGGGCTTTGGTTACGACGCTATGACCAAGGTTGGGCGCCGCCTCTATCGCTCAATGATGCCTTTGAAGACCTAGAGTTTGAGTCAGGGGTTGAGCTCGAGTTGCAGCTCGAAGAGCAGCCGCTCGTCGATTTCGACGTGCTCGAGGAGGATGCCAATCCGCCGCCGCAGATCATTTTGTTTGCGGGAGGCGAGGTAACGCCGGGTGAGCTGACGTGGATCGATGAACGCACCGGTGATCTTCTATACACATTACGATGGGATCTCTTTGGGCGAATGCAGTTCTTACCAAAAGGTATCGAACCTGATGAGCTGCTTGAGGAGAGGTCGTTTGAATAATCGCTGCCTTCTCACAACCGGCCAGCCCCACAAGAGTCGCACTCGCGCGAAATCCCTGCAAAAGAAGTCCCTTCAAAAGCAGGTCCTTGGCGACTATTGCCTGCGCGATAGACGCACAAGGAATCATT
>JAYOAN010000009.1:2868-6425 GCA_038104285.1 Halieaceae bacterium | reverse complement strand
CAAAAGCAGGTCCTTGGCGACTATTGCCTGCGCGATAGACGCACAAGGAATCATTCGAATCAAAAAGGTTTCACCCTTGTTGAGGTCATGGTGGCGCTGACAGTCGTTGCCGTGACTCTCCCAGCGTTGTTGTTTCTCTTATCGCAGCAGGTCGACGGTACCGCCTATTTGCGCGATCGCTCCGTGGCTCAATGGGTAGCAGCTGATCGCGTGGCCGAGGTGCGCCTCGCAGTGGCAAAGCAACGACGCGCTAACGAGGGTGTGATTGCAGGGGAATCAGAGCGCGCGGGCCGAACTTGGTATTGGCGAAGCGAGATTCAGGAAACGCCTGTTCCGGGCTTCATGCGTTTAACCGTTACCGTGAACTCTGCGGACGACGAGGACGACGCGGCGCTTTACACCCTGGACGCCTTTCTCAATGCGGAGGCGTCGAATGCATCGAGATAGGTGTATGGGTAAAGACCTTACGGGGGGGGCGGTAGCGAAAGTAAAGACTGCGCAACGTGGCTTTACCCTGGTCGAAGTGCTGATCGCGATGGCAATCACTGCGTTTGTTTCGGTGCTCTCGTATCAGACTTTATCTACCGCCATCACAGGCATTGAATCGGCGCGTGATGCGTCCGAGCGCCTTCACGAAATCAACCGCGCGTTTACTGTCATGTCGCGCGATATTCGACAAATAGCGAATCGACCGGTGGTCGACGAGTTTGGGCAACTTGCCTCAGCAGTCTCAGGTGGACCGCTTGCGCGTGACCCACTGCGATTGACACGATCCGGATGGCATAACAGCACCGGCGCCCCACGGAGCACGCTGCAACGTGTGGCCTATCGTCTCGAGGAGGGGCAGCTTTTGCGGCTGACGTATCCGGTACTTGACCGAACAACAGCGATCGAGCCGATTGAAACCGTTTTGCTGGATGAGGTTGATACGCTTGAGTTTAGATTTTTGCCGACGATCAATGATCTTGAGGTGGATCGTAATCAGGCAATTGATCGACGATTTTGGCAGGAAAACTGGTTGGCAGAAGTGGGTTTTACCAATCAGCTCATCGCGCCTCCTGCCGCCATAGAAATGCGCATCACCTTGGCTGATTGGGGTGAATTGGAGCGGCTTTATGTTATGCCTGCCTTCGAATAAGTTACAACGCTCAAGGCGGGTTCAGCAGGGTGCGGCCTTAGTCATCGCCCTGTTGGTCTTCGCGCTGGCCGCAGCGCTGATGGTGGGCGTTCAACGAGACTTCACACTGCAGCTTCAGCGCAGTACCAACACGTTCTTTGCTGAACAGGGGTGGTCGTTTTTGCTTGGCGCGGAATCGCTGGCTGAACTGGCGTTGCGGCTCGATGCGGATGAAGACGGTCGCAGCGACGCGCCTGTGGATTCGCTTTTGGAGGTTTGGGCGCAGCCGCAGGCGCCATTCCCCCTCGATGGTATTGGCTTCTTGAGTGGCGATCTCTACGACCTTCAGGGTAGATTTAATGTAAATAGTTTGGTGGCGTCGCCGCGCCAGCCTGGAGGGCAACGCTCCGGCGACGGAACGCCCGACGGGCAAGGTCCGAGTGGAGAGGCGCAAAACGCACCGCCACCGATAAACGAATCAAACGATCCATCCAAGCGACTGAATACACAGCAACGTGTGTTTCTTCGGCTGCTACTTTCTATTGAAGAAGCCGAACTTAATCGCGGAGAGGCAACCCGATTGGTCGAGCGCGTGTCGGATTTCATCGATGCCGATCGAACGCCCCGTTTGGATGGCGCCGAATCCGAGGTCTATCTCGCTTCGGCATTTCCGTATCGCCCACCTAATAGGCCGCTTGCCAGCGTTAGCGAGTTGCGTGCGGTCGATGGGATCACGCCAGAGCTCTATACGCTTATAGCACCTTACTTAACCGTTTGGCCCGTCGAAGGAAGTAAGGTGAATATATTGACCGCACCGCCTAAGCTTCTTGCTGCGTTGGCGGGTGACGATGCTTTCGAACCGCTCGCGCCGCAGGAGGTAGCTCGGATCATTGAGTTGAGGTCAGAGGGTATGATTACCGACGTGGATACCTACTTGTCGGACGCGCTTTTTACTAACACAACAACGACTGAACTGCGTGAGATGATCGATGTAAAATCTGATTGGTTTTTGCTAGACGCTCGCGTCGAAATTGCCGACCGAGAGAGGCGCTTGTACAGCGTGCTTCACAGGCAAGGTCGCGCAGTATCCGTAGTGCACCGCACAGAGGGAGAGTTGTAATGGCTTCTGGTTATTTGGGTTTGTGCCAGCGGCCACGTTCGATGTGCCCAATCGGCTTGATGTATTTTTGGGATCAGGAGCGATTTGAGGGAATCTGCCATTCTTTCTCAGCTCACACCAAGCATCGCAGATCGCTTACACTACACGTAGGGACTGCCTGGGGGCGGCCTAGACACTTATGAGGCCTAACAGCTAGATGCAAACTGAAAATCCCAGTGTTGTGATATGGCAGGATGATGTTCCTGTCTTGTGGCGAGCGGGCGCACTTGAGGCCGAGCTCATTACGGATGAGACCGTTTTGCCGCAGAGCGTTGTGGTCGGTCTCCCCAGCGATGATGTGAGGACAGCCTTACTAGACGTATCTGTAGACGAGCGGAAACATCTCGCGAGCTCATTACCTTACATGATGGAAGAGCAGGTGGCGGATGATGTCGAGGACCTGCACTTTGTCTCCGCCCCCGTCAGTGAAGAAAGCTATTTGGTTGCCTTTACGCGCAAGGCGCAAATGGCGACCTGGATTGAGGCTCTGCCTGGCTCAGATGAGCTCAAACGGTTCAGTCCTGAAGCGCTGTGTCTGCCGATTCAAGGTAGCGAGTGCTGCATTGTTATTAATGGCGATGAGGCCATACTGCGCTGGAGTGATTCTCAAGGTGCACGGGTCGATCTCAGTCTGTTATCTGTGATTATTGATTCACTACCCGGTATGCCCAGCTCTCTCGTAATTTATGGTACCGATCGTGAAGCGGTCGTGGCCCATTTGAGCGTCGAGCAAGCCTCGCGTGTTGATTGGCGACAGGGTGGTTGGGGCGCGCTCCTTATGTTGTCCCAAGCGTCTTCGCCCATCAATCTTCGCCAAGCCGCCTTTGCACCCCGTCTACCACTCGGTAAATGGTGGAATATTTGGAAGGCAGTTGCGATCGCAGCGGGACTGGCGATGACACTGCAATTCGTCGCTGATCTGTCGCAGTACCAAACTCTGAAGAGTCGCAACATCGAGCTGCGCTCGGCGATACAAGATAGCTATCGCAAAGCGAACCCGCGGGGCGCCGTGGTCGATGTGGAAAAGCAATTGAATCGACAGCTCTCCGAATTTGCGGGTGGAGAAGGAGTTGCCGCCTTCACACCACGACTGGTCGATGTGGTGACGGCAACACTTGCGCACGATGGCCGCGTGACCTCGGTAAATTACAGTGCGGGACAGCTTAGGCTTAATTTGACGGCAGATAATTTTGCAGCGGTCGAGCGAATAAGGCAGCAGCTCGAGCAGTCAGGACTGAAGGCGACCTTAGAAACGTCAAATGCGCGCGGTGACGAAGTTCG
>JAYOAN010000009.1:0-2768 GCA_038104285.1 Halieaceae bacterium | reverse complement strand
CGAATCCGGTCAAAACCAGAATTTATCCTCCACCCTGAGTGCGGCAGCACAAAACGCGGGGCTTACCGTGAAGCGACTTCAACCCAATAGTCGGGGTGAAGTGCAGGTGCGATTTGAAAGCGTCGAATTCGACGCGCTACTGCAATGGTTGCAGACCGTTGAGGGTAATGAGGGCCTAAGAATTGTCGACGCGTCGGTCAGCGACGCTGGTCGATCGGGTGGTGTAAACGCCACGCTTCGAGTTCGGGAGCAGTAGTGTCTAGTCGTCGATCCCTCGCAGTGGTAGCGGCTGCGTTATTCACGCTGTTATTGGTCGCGCGTCTTCCTGCCTCGATTGCGACTGCGCTCGTACCGCCAACGGTTATCGCTAACAGTCCCTCAGGCACTCTCTGGCGCGGAAACGCTGCGCATGTGCAGGTTAATGTGAATGGACAATGGTTTGCGCTTGGTAGTGTCGATTGGGAGCTGCACCCAACGGGCCTGTTATTTGGCGATGCGATAACGTTTAGGTCGTCATGGGGACGACAGCAGTTGGACTTTTCCGCCGGCATAGCGTTCAACGGTGATGTGACGGTCTCTGATGCCTCCGTTAGAGCTGATATCTCCTGGATCAAGAATCTACTTCCCTTGTTTGTTGCTGGCGATATCACAGCGGATATTGACTCGCTTCGAGTGAATGCCTCCGGCACACCGCAGGCAATATCGGGTCGAGTTGTGTGGGAAAATGCTGCATGGCAGGCCATGGGTGGCGACGTATCCCTAGGCACCTATGCCATCGATATCGCATCGGGTGACCAAGGCATATCAGGCTCGGTTGTGACACTAAAAGGGGCACTCGATCTAACCGGCGAATTCACACTCAAAGGTGATCGTTACGCGGTTACTGCCGATCTCTCTGGCACCGCAGCGCGTAATGAGGCATTCCAACAAGCCATCGCATTAATGGCCTTGCCGACCGAGAGTGGCTACCGCATCGATTTAAGCGGTACACTCTAGCTAAAGCGGGCTCTGGGGCCTTCCTACCAATAAAAAAAGCAAAGTGAGATGCCTATGAAGTTCTGGCAGACGCTTGTTGTCCTTCTCATAGCGGGAGGTGTTATGTCGACAGCAGCGAGTGAAACCCCTGCAGTGATGGATGGCTTTCCGCCGTCCGCAGAATCGCAGGTCACAAAGAAGAATCAACGCAATTGGCCCTATAGCCAATGGGCTTTCCAAAATTTCGGGGCTCCCAACAACACGGTCATGGTGCCGCGAGCGGGCGAGATCCATCACTTTCCTCGGGATGAGAGCAGACTCAGCAGTTTTAATGTCGACGGCAAGTCGCTGGCAGACGTTTTTGAGGCAAACGCGGCTGACGCGCTGGTCGTGATTCACGGCGACACCTTGGTGCATGAGTCCTACTGGAATGGTATGGACGCGCACCGCCAACACATCTGGTATTCGATGACGAAGTCCTTGGTAAGCAGCATTGCGGGACTGCTCGTCGAGAGTGGACAACTCGATCTTGAGAAGAGCCCTTCAGACTATATTCCTGAACTCGAAGGCAGTGCCTTTGACCGTGTCACCGTACAGCAGGTACTGGACCACGCGAGCGGCCTTGCGTTTGAGGAAAATTACGTCGACCCCAAGAGCGACTTCTTTCTTTACTACGCCCCGGCGTTGAACCTCGGCTACTTGCCTGGTGCGGCAGATCTTCAGCCCGGCGAGTCCGATATTTATGGCGTTTATGACTTCCTGACGAAGTTTGTTCAGCCCGACTCGGAGACACCGCCGGGTTATCGATTCGATTACAACTCTGCCAATGCTGATGTTCTGGGTTGGCTGGTCTCTCGTTTGATGGATAAGCCACTGAATGATGTGATTCGTGATGAGGTGTGGGCGAAGTTAGGTACGGAGCACGATGCTCTTATTGCGGTTGATCGTGCTTACATTCCCGTTGCCACGGGCGGCTACAACGCCACGGCAAGGGATGCAGCCCGCTTTGGCGTCATGATCCGCGACAAAGGCGTGTTCCGTGGCGAGCGCGTCCTGCCGGCCTCGTGGTTAGAGCACATGGTTGATGTCAAAGACAGCGACCGACAAGCGATGGTGCGCAACCCAAATTACTCGCAGGCTGACTGGATCGCTTACCAAGATATGTGGTGGATCCTCGATGATCAGGCTGAGGAGTTTTGTGCTGTTGGTATTCATGGGCAGGTAATTTACGTCAATCGAAGCACTGATACGGTTATGGTTTGGTTCTCGAGCCAGCCTGACGCGGCCTCAACCTTGGCACCCGAATTCCCCATTAAACTCGATGCGGCGCGACGCGCCGCAACCTATCTAGCGGAGCAATAACACATGGCAGCAGGAACTCCCGTTTGGTCTAGCCGGTTCGCCTTTATTATGGCAAGCGTCGGTTTTGCCGTAGGCCTCGGTAATATTTGGCGCTTCCCCTACGTCACCGGTGAAAACGGTGGCGGGGCATTTGTCTTGGTTTACCTGTTATTCGTTTTCGCCATTGGCGTGCCCTGTGTCATGGCTGAACTCATGGTCGGTCGACGCGGGCAATCCAGCCCCTCGAAGTCTATGGCGGCGGTTGCTGAAGAGAGCGGACGTAGTCGACTCTGGGGTGGCGTCGGTGGCTTAGGCGTTTTTACCGCGTATACGATCTCAATCACTTATGCCGTGGTTGTTGGTTGGGTGCTTTGGTACTTGATTCAAGCGGTCATGACGGGGTTTGCCGGTTACGACGCGGCAATGGCAACTAGGTCATTTGACGGTCTACT
>JAYOAN010000127.1:0-4503 GCA_038104285.1 Halieaceae bacterium | reverse complement strand
GTGAGCTCATCACCGCACGGGAGAGTGTAGAAGTCGTTTACAGCGAGGGAGAACGGGTATTCGTTCGAGGTACTTTGGTAGACGAAACAAACGTGGTCGCATCCGGCATGCAACGGCTGAGCCCGGGGTCACCGGTAGACATCGTGCCGGCGATTCGTGTCGTCAACTGAGGCTGAGTCATGATCGCTACGAGTCTTTACGAAAACGGGCGCTATCTTGCGCTACTTGTTCTCTCGATTGTTGTTGTTGGCGTTACTTCATACAACAGTCTTGGTAGGCAAGAAGACCCCTCAATAACGCCCTTCGTCGCGTCGCTACAGACGTTCTATCCGGGGGCGAGTCCGTCCAGGGTCGAGAGTCTAGTTACGAAGCCGCTTGAGGATGCGCTTCGAGAGCACCCAGATGTTAAGGAACTTGACGCAAGCTCAATCAATGGCGTGTCAACCATCGTCATTGAAGCCGATTACTATTTATCGCGCGCTGATATAAAACGCGTCTGGTCTGAACTGAGGGGAAAAGTTGATCGCGTCGCGGCCGACTTACCTGAGGGCGCCTCCAAACCTGTTTTTGATGACGACCTATTTACGACGTTCGTCAAGATCATTTCGATCAGCGCCGACGAGGAGGTAGACATCTCCGCGTCGCTACTCCGCAGGGAGGCGCTACGCTTTGCAGACGCTGCGCGTAAAGTGCCTCAAACCCGGCGAGTGAAGCACTACGGACTGCCCGACGAAGAAATCAAGGTGGAAATCGATGGCGTTGCGCTGAGCACCCTGGGCTTATCGATCGACGACGTCGCGAGAACACTCTCCCTCGCGGATGCGCGAACCCCTGCGGGCAAACTTACAGCACCCAGTAACTCGCTAACGATCGAGGTCGCCGGGGACTTCGACAGCGCACAATCGGTCAGAGAGACCTTTGTAAAGTCAGATCGTGACAGCCTCACAGGCATTCGCATCAGCGACATCGCCTCTGTGACAAAGTCGGAAGCGAGCCCCCCATCTCGACTCGCCCTCTCTAATGGGCGACGTTCGGTCTTCCTCGCAATCGAGATGAAAGAAGGCTACCAGGTAGACAAGTACAGCGCCTCGTTCGACGAGTTTTTGGAGGACTACCGCGCCAACGCTGCCGAAGGACTCACGATTGAGACCACCTATGATCAAAGCGGCTACACGGAAGCACGTCTGGCTGGAGTGGCAAAAAATATTGTGGCGGGCATTGCCATCGTAGTAGCCGTACTCTTCGTGACCTTGGGATGGCGAGCCGCTCTCATTGTTGCGCTCAGCCTACCGCTTTGCACGCTTCTGTCGATGCTTGCATTGAGTTACCTCGATGTCCCGATACACCAATTATCCATGACCGGTCTTGTTGTAGCGCTTGGCCTCTTGGTGGACGGGTCGATCGTTGTTACCGATGAAATCAGAAAGCACTTACTAGAGGGCGATGCAGCACTCGAGGCCATGGAGAAGGGCGTGAAGCGAATGACGGTACCGCTTGTCAGCGCCACAGCTACTACGGTATTGGCTTTCACACCGATGGCCATTCTACAAGGTCCCTCCGGAGACTTTTTGGGTAGCTTGGCAACCTGCGTTATCGTGATGTTGGTCATGAGCCTTTTGCTCGCACTCACGGTGACCCCTGCACTCGGCGGCCGATTGTTACCCGGCGCGATGAGCGAAAAAGCGACCTGGTGGCGATCGGGCATTGTTTTAACTAACACGCGCGAGGTCTTCGCCTCGTCGATCGATTGGTCGCTAAAGTATCCATTGGCATCCGTTCTACTCGCAGCGTCAATACCACTGCTGGGCTTCGCCAGCGTATCCACGCTCACCGCGCAATTCTTCCCCGGCACCGATCGTGACCAGCTCTATCTTCGGGTTGAAATGCCCAAGAGTGCCGGCATTGAATCCACACTTGAACTCGTGCGCAAACTGGATGAAGACCTCAGAATCGAGCCACTCATCCGTAGGGTGGACTGGTCCGTCGGTGAAAGTCCCCCTGCTTTTTACTACAACCTCAGGTCTAACAAGCGCAATGCACCCGGTTGGGCTGAAGCCATGGTGCTCACGCGCGATGAAAATGAAACCAATGCATTAATCAGGCGGTTACAGGAGGACTTTGACCGAAAGTATCCGCAGGCACAGATACTGGTGCTCGGTATCGACCAGGGCCCGCCGGTGGATGCGCCGTTAGAGATCGTTCTCTATGGCCCCAATACCCATACGCTAAGAGTATTAGGGGAGCAGTTTAGGCAACGATTGCAAGAACTTCCGGACATCACCCATACCAAACTTTCCATTAGCCCTGCGGCGCCAAAAGTGGAGTTCCAGTTTGATGATGAAAAACTGCGACGACTGGGCTTGGAGCGAAGCCAGATTGCGGCCTTGGTTGATGGATACCTACGCGGTCGATTTGGTGGTGCCGTCATTGAGGATACGGAGCAGCTTCGAGTGCGGGCAAAGCTCGAACGAGAGGCGTGGCAAAACAGCGACAGCCTGTTGAGCCTTCAAATCCCGCTACCCGGCCAACCGGGCAATCCGCGATTTGTCCCACTATCGGCGATTGGTGATCTTAAGGTCGTGCCCGATGATGCGCCTATCGGCCGTCGAGACGGCGAGCGCATCAACCAAGTTCAAGCGTTCTTAACGCGAGGCGTACTGCCCGAGGAGGCCCTGAAGTTGCTGCAAAGATCGCTGGAGGAAGACCCCATCCCCCTGCCCGATGGATACCGATACAGCTTTGGCGGCGACAGTGGTGAACGTTCTGAAGTCGTTAATGATTTGATTGGCCCCGTTGGACTGGTGATGTCGCTACTGCTCGCGACGATTATGTTGACGTTTAACTCTTGGCGACTGACCGCGCTCGCCTTTGGTGTCCTCGTCTGTGCATTTGGGCTTAGTTTCTTGGCCTTGGCTCTTTTCCGTTATCCCCTCGGCATCATGGCCTTGGTGGGGGTCGTCGGCTCAATTGGTGTGGCGATCAACGCATGCATCATCATCTTGACCTCTTTTCAGCAATCGCCTGCAGCCTCCGACGGAGATCGTGAGGCGATGCGCGACGAGGTACTCGACTCAAGCAGACACATCATCTCTACAACGCTCACGACATTTGGTGGATTCCTGCCCCTAATTCTCGAGGGCAGCCAGTTCTGGCCCCCCTTTGCGATGGCTATCGCCGGTGGCGTTTTACTGTCGACTATTATCTCGTTCTACTTAGTCCCACCTGCTTATGTGCTTTTGGGAGCGCCGCGAGATAACCGTATTGAACGCGCGGAGCTAAAGGCCGCCAGAGGAGCGCTAGCGTGAATCAATCGATTAGCCCTTACCATCACGGTGATCTCCGCAATTGCGCCATCATTGCCGCCGCTGAACTCATCGAGAGCATTGGCAGCTACGACATTACAATTTCTCAGGTGGCAAAACGTGTCGGCGTGAGTACACCGGCGCTCTATCGTCACTTCACGGACAAGGACGCCCTTCTCACGGCCGTTAGAGAACTCACACATCTTGGCATCATGGATTACATAACTCGCGCGCAGGCCGATATCGAGCACGGGACATTAGCCCACCTCGATGCTCTTGGTTCAGCCTATCTACGCTACGCAACGGATAAAAAAGCTTTTTTTGGTCTCATGTGGGAAGACCACGGAGATACCGAGAGCCGCCGCGCAGAAGCACGAGCCAAGCGGACAGGTTTCCAGGTTCTGCATGAAGCGATCGAACTATACTTACAGCGCCATAAACCTGAGTCGGCTGGTGAATCATTAAAGACGGCGACATTGATGTGGTCGACCGCACACGGAATTGCCACATTGCAGCACAATCGCATGCTCGACACCTTCGATGAGGATGCCGACGCCCATACGCTGCTGCGGACCGCCACACGGGCAATCTTGCAATCAGGAGAGTAAAACCTTAGACAGAGCTCGACTGGGTAGCTCGACTAAACAGTGCTGATTTACTAGAGTCGCACTTCGCCAGCCGACCTGAAAAGCAATGAGAAAGTATTAACCATGGCAGATGCATCCACTCCACTTTGGTTTATCGCGTGCGTAATTGGCTTGTGGCTTGGCTTTCGCTTAAGTCATTCGATGCACGAGGGCGCAGTCGATTCACGAGCTCCGAACATAGCCCGGCTGCTAGTCACAACCTACTGCATGTCGATCACTGCGATCCTGATCGAAGTCGCCCTGCTAACTGGCCTTTCGAAGGTTCTGTCGGTTTCAGTAATTGCCATCGCTCTCACAACAAGTGTCATGCAACTACTCCAGATTTGGACCGAGAAGCCAGTCCCAGGAAAAGACTGCCAAGGGCGCGACATCGTGGAATAACACGGGTAGTTTGTGCCATACTCGCGCCCTTCGCGCCCATAGCACAACCGGATAGTGCAGCCGCCTTCTAAGCGGCAGGTTCCAGGTTCGAGTCCTGGTGGGCGCGCCATTGCTCGCAGCGTCTCAGCCCTTCCTTAGCATACCGCTATTAGCGAAGTCTGGAGGCGCACGAC
>JAYOAN010000126.1:0-4542 GCA_038104285.1 Halieaceae bacterium | reverse complement strand
ACTCGCAACTGCGGTAGATGACATCGACGAGGGCTACACCCATATCATCAGAGGTGGCGATCTATTGGACTCAACTTTTAGACAGGTCGCTATTCACAACGCACTGGGTAGAATCTCGCCGCAGTACGGACATCTACCTATCGCAACTGACCCTATGGGTAACAAATTAAGCAAACAAAGCGGAGCCCCTGCGATAGACACAAAAAAGCCAGTCGAAAATTTGCGGTCGGCACTTACGTTCCTCAACCAGATAGCTCCCCCGCTGTCTTGCAAAACACCCAAGGACGTACTGGCCTTCAGCAGCGACCACTGGGATTTGGCATGTATACCCATCTCGCAGATGTAACCTTTCGTCACGAACAATGTTACCCCGGTGACACAATCGAGTGAGTTCGTGTTAGCCTCGCAATCGTTTAGGTAATCGAGACTCGTGATGCTGACAGTGCTACTTCTGGATGATGATCCAATCAGCGCCACTCATACCGCTGATGACTTAACCGCCGAAGGCCTCAAAGTGATCAAGGCCTCACCTTTTTCTGCCGTGGGTGCTATCAAGTCCGCTGAAAAAGTCGATGTCGCTATCCTCGACCCCGGTAGAAACGAAGCGGGAGCGGCGCAACTCATCCAAGATCTAGCGCCCGTGCCTGTGCTTATTCACGCACAACACGCATCACTTCGCACTGCGGTCGATCTAATGAAGGCTGGCGCAAAGGACTATTGGGCAAAGCCCGCCTCTATCCGAGAAATGTTACCCGCTATATCTCGGTGCGCTGAAAGCAAAGCTACGGTTGATACGACGCCGCAGGCAGTAGAGGCGTTTGTCGGAAAATCACAAGGCATGCGCGCGCTAATGAGCATGGCCAATAAGGCCGCACAAGCGAGCTCTACGGTCCTGATTATCGGTGAAACAGGGACGGGCAAAGAACTTGTCGCACGTCATATCCATCAATCAAGTAAGCGAACAAACAAACCACTGATCTCGGTCAACTGTGCGGCCATCCCGGAAACACTTATCGAGTCAGAACTGTTTGGTTACGAGAAAGGCGCTTTTACGGGCGCAAATTCACAACGTGTCGGCCTCATAGAAGCTGCCGATGGCGGTACCCTCTTCCTCGATGAGATTGGTGAGTTACCAGCCTCTGCGCAGGCTCGCTTATTACGCTTTATTCAAGAAGGCGAAATTCGCCGCATTGGATCGGTGGAGAGTTCAAGCGTAAACGTCCGACTCATCTGCGCAACGCACCGAAACTTGCTCGAGCTCGAGAATACGGACGCATTTCGCCGTGATTTATTCCATCGAATTAACGTGCTTCGCCTTGAATTGCCGCCATTACGTGAGCGAGGCGATGATATTCAAGGATTAACCAAGTGGCTTATTAAGCGCGTCTCGTCGCGGCTTGAATGCGAGGAAAAGCCTTTATCTGAGGAAGCGAGGAGTGCGTTAGTCGCGCATGACTGGCCAGGAAATGTTCGAGAGCTGGAGCACACAATTGAGCGAGCGCTCGTCATGTCTGAGGGCAAAGAGCTCTCTCTGGATGACCTTAGCTTACCGACCAAAAGCACCAAACAATCAGCACTCAAAATGCCTCTGCTTCAACCTCTCGCAAGCTCAACACCGGATATCGCGAGTCAGTCTCCGACCGATGCGAGCAGTGAGGAACTATCACTCGAAGATTACTTCCAACGCTTCGTGCTAGAGAATCAGGATGCTATGAATGAAACCGAGCTAGCTCAGAAGCTTGGGATCAGTCGAAAGTGCTTGTGGGAACGACGCCAGCGATTCGATCTGCCGCGGAAGCGAAAACGAGGCGCGGCATAACGCGACATATGACAAGTCTCGCGCGCACCGTGCGCTAAAGTGGTCCCATAGGTAACGTTTGTGGGTATAGTTACGTAACACTTTTGTCACAAACTAAAGTATCGCGCCCCCCAAAAAATCTTAACTACATGTTTTTATTGGGCTTTTACTCACTGGCACAGCAAATGCAACAATTGGGACAGAGCCAAAATAAAAATAAGCGGCCGAATAAAAATAATATGTGTCACTACGGACCTGGGCGGGGAAGGCAACTTCCCCCAGTTTCTTTATTTCCCTCGCAATAACATCACTTGGTAGACTGTGTGCTCCTATTTTCAGGTAAAGCACGTTGAACGAAATCGATGCTCAAGGTCTGGTAGACGCCTCAGCACTATCAAAATCAGCCGTTGCCGTTGTCGCTCGTTTGCGCGAGAACAATTATAGCGCCTTCATCGTTGGCGGCGCCGTCCGAGATCTGTTGCTCGGCAAGCGCCCCAAGGATTTTGATGTTGCGACCGATGCGACGCCGGAACAAATCGTAGCCCTCTTTAGAGGGGCTCGAATCATTGGCCGACGCTTCCAAATTGTTCATGTCCGGATGGGCCGAGAGATTATCGAAGTCACTACGTTCCGAGGCCATCACGAAGGCGATAGCTCTAAAGTCGCTGCAAAGAGTAATAAAGGGCTGCTGATACGTGACAATGTCTACGGCACGCTCGATCAAGACGCTGCTCGACGTGACCTCACCATTAATGCGCTTTATTTGGATCCTGTAAATAATCTGATTTATGACGATCTCGATGGACTCGCGGACATTCAGGGGCGCACGATCCGCATCATTGGCGACCCAGCTGCTCGCTACCGAGAGGACCCCGTACGCATGCTACGAGTAGCGAGGTTCGCTGCCAAACTCGGGTTCAACATCGAGACATCAACCCAAAGCGCGATCGCTGAATGCCGGCATCTGCTGGCAGACATTCCATCAGCGCGACTCTTTGATGAGGCGATCAAACTATTTATGTCGGGGCACGCAACATCGACATTGGAGCAGCTGATACGACACGACTTGCTTGCGACACTTTTCCCCGAGGCGGTGAACGCGCTGCATCTTGAAGGTGCGCGAGCTCTAATTACTCAAGCCATGAAAAATACGGATGGCCGGATCGCGAGAGGGAAACCCGTGACGCCAGCATTCCTTTTTGCGGCATTGCTCTGGCCGGCAGTCGCACTACGAAGTGACGAAATTGTCCGCGCGGGCAATACGGATGGTTCACCGGTTAACGCAGCGGGCCAGCAAATCCTGATGAACTCGCTGCAGCGTGTAGCCATTCCAAAACGGTTCTCGATTCCAATGAGAGAAATCTGGGATCTTCAGCCAAGACTGGATAAATGCTCGTCAAAACGTGCCAAATCGATTCTTGCCTTACGCCGTTTTAGAGCGTCCTTTGATCTGCTGTTACTTCGGGCAGAGCACGACAATGAGCTCAATAGCGTGGTGAAATTTTGGGAGGAACAGCAGCAGCTCTTCCCTGATCTTGTGGGCAGTCAACCAGCACCCGAGATTCCTAAAAAACGTCGACGCCCCCGTCGGCGTAAGCCCGCGTCATGACATTAGCGGTCATCGCACTTGGTGCGAATATCGACGACCCGATGGCACAGCTTAAAGAAGCGTACACGCGCTTAAAAAAGCTACCTAATTTAACCGCTGTCCAAGCGTCTCCGATTTATCAATCCCCACCAATGGGCCCACAAGATCAACCGCCTTACTACAACGCGGTTATCTCAGGGCAATTTACAGGAGAGCCCCGCACATTGCTTACAGCGCTCCAAGACATCGAGAAGTGTATGGGGCGCGTAAAAAGACGGCACTGGGGCGAGCGATGTATCGATCTCGATATTATTCAACTGGGCGAGAACACCATGAGATTACCCAACCTGACTATTCCGCACCCCGGAATACAAGACCGGCTATTCGTTGTGCAACCCATGATCGATATTCTCGGTAAGGACCACAAGGTGCCGGGACTTCTCGAACTTGGTACCCTTCGTCAAGCGCTCAGTGCAGAGACGCTAACAATCTGCGAAAGCGCCGTTCTTGGCTGAGTAAATGCGGGCGGAGGTAAAGTGACAGAAACAACAACAGCGCCTGTCGACCTGCAAGGCCGAACGCCTCAGCCTTACATCGCTGTAGAGGGTCCTATTGGGGTCGGTAAAACCACGTTGGCCAAGCGCCTGGCAGAGCTCTTTGATTATCAACTGCTACTCGAGGATGCCCACGAGAACCCCTTTTTAAATAAGTTCTATGAGAATCGCCGCCAGAATGCCCTAGCGACTCAACTCTTCTTTTTGTTTCAGCGCGTCCAAAAAATGGATGATCTAAAACAACAGGATATGTTTAAGCCACTGCGCATCGCGGACTTCCTGATCGACAAAGACCCTATTTTCGCGCAGGTGAACCTAGATCCTGACGAGTTTGAGCTGTACCAGAAGGTCTACAGCCAAATGACGGTAGATGCCCCCACCCCCGATTTAGTGATCTATTTGCAAGCCTCCGTTGATCGACTCTTAGAGAGAATCGATCGACGAGGTATCGCTGCAGAACGAACGATCAGCCGCCAGTACCTCGAAGAGCTAAATGAGGTGTACAGCGAGTTCTTTCTTTACTACGATGCCGCGCCATTACTCATTGTGAATGCCAATCAGCTGGATTTAGTTAATCGACAAGAGGACTTTGCCCAGCTAGT
>JAYOAN010000125.1:1815-4684 GCA_038104285.1 Halieaceae bacterium | reverse complement strand
CTTCAACGCCACACTTCTCACAGATAACACCGCGATGCTTGAGGCGCTTGTACTTACCACAGAGACACTCGTAGTCCTTAACCGGGCCAAAGATCTTGGCGCAGAAAAGACCGTCACGCTCTGGCTTGAACGTACGATAGTTAATCGTCTCAGGCTTCTTAACCTCGCCGTAAGACCACGAACGGATCATCTCGGGTGAGGCAAGACCAATACGGATCGCGTCAAAATCTTCAGATTTCTCGCGGTTCAACAGGTTTAATAAATCTTTCACGTGTTCTCTCCCCTCAGAAGCCTGATGACTCGGACTCGAGATCGATATCGATACCGAGCGAGCGGATTTCTTTGATCAATACATTGAACGATTCGGGCATACCCGGATCCATGCTGTGATCCCCATCAACGATGTTCTTATACATCTTGGTTCGACCTGCCACGTCATCCGACTTCACAGTCAGCATCTCCTGCAGGGTGTGCGCCGCACCATAAGCTTCCAGTGCCCACACCTCCATCTCACCAAAGCGCTGACCACCGAACTGCGCTTTACCACCCAGCGGCTGCTGCGTGACAAGGCTGTAGGAACCGGTTGATCGAGCGTGCATCTTGTCATCCACTAAGTGGTTGAGCTTGAGCATGTACATGTAACCAACAGTGACTGGGCGATCGAACTCGTCACCAGTACGTCCGTCATGGAGCACGAGCTGTCCGCTATCGGGCAGATCTGCCAGGCGGAGCAGTGCTTTGATGCTGTCTTCGCTTGCACCATCAAAGACGGGCGTTGCCATTGGCACACCGGGACGCAGGTTCTGCGCCATAGCGAGCAACTCATCATCAGACAAGCTGTCGATGTCGGCATCGCGGCGACTGTCGCTAGTGTGTGCGTAAATCTCTTTCAGGAACTCACGCAGCTTGGCCACCTTCACCTGCTGCTCGAGCATCTCGTTGATCTTCACACCCAGTCCGCGCGAGGCCATACCGAGGTGGGTTTCTAGAATCTGACCCACGTTCATTCGCGATGGCACACCCAACGGGTTCAAGACGATATCGACCGGCTCACCATTCTCGTCATAGGGCATGTCCTCAACGGGCATAATTACCGAAATAACACCCTTGTTACCGTGACGGCCTGCCATCTTGTCACCTGGCTGAATGCGACGCTTAACCGCAAGGTAAACCTTGACGATCTTGAGAACGCCGGGTGCGAGGTCGTCGCCACTCTGGAGCTTCTCTTTCTTCGCTTCGAAACGCTCTTCGAGAAGCTGGTTTTGCTCTTCAAGGAGGCGCTGCGCTGACGCAAGCTGGTTGTTAAGTTCAGAGTCAGAGAACTTGAGCTTGAACCACTGCTCGCGATCGAGTTCTGCGAGCACGTCGCCGTCGATCTTGGTGCCTTTAGAGAGACCGCCACCAGAGACCGTTGTCTGTCCATTCAGCAAATTCGCCAATCGAGCGAAGGTCGCTTCTTCGTAGATTCGCAGCTCTTCTTTGAGGTCTTTACGGTAATCGGCGAGCTGTGACGCTTCGATCTGTTTCGCACGAGCGTCTTTCTCAAGACCATCGCGAGTGAAGACCTGAACGTCGATTACAGTCCCCTTATAGCTCGATGGAACGCGCAAGGACGTGTCTTTCACGTCAGAGGCCTTCTCACCGAAGATCGCACGAAGGAGCTTCTCTTCAGGTGTTAGCTGAGTCTCACCTTTTGGTGTGACCTTACCAACAAGAATGTCACCAGCGTCTACCTCAGCACCGATGTAGACAATGCCGGATTCGTCGAGCTTACCTAGTGCGCCTTCGCCAACATTTGGAATGTCGGCTGAAATTTCTTCCGCACCGAGCTTGGTATCCCGAGCAATACACGTCAGTTCCTGAATGTGGATTGTCGTCAGACGGTCCTCTTCAACAACGCGCTCAGAAACAAGGATTGAGTCCTCGAAGTTGTAACCGTTCCATGGCATGAACGCGATTCGCATGTTCTGCCCAAGCGCCAACTCACCGAGATCAACCGAAGGTCCATCCGCAAGGATGTCACCGCGCTGAACCGAGTCGCCGGGGCTAACGATTGGACGCTGGTTAACACAGGTGTTCTGGTTAGAACGCTTGTACTTAGTCAGGTTGTAAATATCGACCGGTGACTCGTCCTGGCCCACCTCAGCTGGATTAACACGCACAACAATTCGGCTTGCATCAACGGAGTCAACGACACCGCCACGCGTTGCAACTTTACAAACACCTGAGTCGCGAGCCACGTAACGCTCCATGCCCGTACCGACAAGCGGTGCTTGGGTCTTGAGTGTGGGCACCGCCTGACGCTGCATGTTCGAACCCATCAATGCACGGTTCGCATCATCGTGCTCGAGGAAGGGGATCAACGCGGCTGCGATTGACACCACCTGCTTTGGAGACACATCCATAAAGTCCACTTCAGCAGCGGGCTTAACGGTGAATTCGTTCATATGGCGAACGTTAATGAGCTCGTCTACGAACTGGTTCGAATCATTCAGCGCCGCAGAGGCCTGTGCAATCACATGGTTCGCTTCGTTGATGGCTGAGAGGTACTCGATTTCATCGGTAACGACGCCATCGACCACCTTTCGGTAAGGCGATTCGAGGAAGCCGTATTCGTTGGTGCGCGCATAGGCCGCCAATGAATTGATCAAACCAATGTTTGGACCTTCGGGAGTCTCAATGGGACAAACGCGACCGTAGTGCGTTGGGTGTACGTCGCGAACTTCAAAGCCTGCACGTTCACGCGTTAGACCACCTGGGCCCAAGGCTGAGACGCGACGCTTGTGAGTCACCTCTGACAGCGGGTTGTTCTGGTCCATGAACTGAGACAACTGACTCGAGCCAAAGAACTCTTTGACC
This sequence comes from Halieaceae bacterium, assembly GCA_038104285.1. Lineage (GTDB taxonomy): Bacteria > Pseudomonadota > Gammaproteobacteria > Pseudomonadales > Halieaceae > Luminiphilus. Next base: position 1,825 of record JAYOAN010000125.1, on the reverse strand, counting down.
GCAGCAGAAA
>JAYOAN010000125.1:0-1715 GCA_038104285.1 Halieaceae bacterium | reverse complement strand
TCCATGAACTGAGACAACTGACTCGAGCCAAAGAACTCTTTGACCGCAGCAGAAACGGGCTTGGCGTTGATGAGATCTTGCGGCATCAAGCCTTCGCTTTCTGCCATAGAAAGACGCTCTTTAACTGCACGCTCAACACGCACCAGGCCTACGCGGAACTGGTTCTCTGCCATTTCGCCAACAGAGCGGATACGACGGTTACCGAGGTGGTCGATATCATCAACAACACCTTTACCGTTGCGGATATCAACGAGGCACCTCAGTACGGCAACGATATCTTCTTTGTCCAGAGTGCCGCTGCCAGTGACGTCCTCACGACCCAGACGACGGTTGAACTTCATGCGACCTACGCCCGATAGATCGTAACGATCTGCAGAGAAGAACAGGTTGGAGAACAAGTTCTCAGCCGATTCTTTCGTTGGTGGCTCGCCAGGACGCATCATGCGGTAAATCTCTACCAGCGCCTCGAGCTCAGTGCGTGTGCTGTCGCCGGCCAAGGTGTCCGAAATAAACGGACCACAGTCGATTTCGTTGGTGTAGATCGTTTCGATCGCCTCGATCTCTTTCTCACGAAGACCGTTCAACACTTCTTCAGTCAACTCGCCGTTGCACTCAAGCAATACTTCACCGCTTGCCGTGTCGATAACAGGCTTTGCAACGCGACGGCCCACCAAGTACTCGTCGGGTACCGCCAAGAACTCAACACCCGCGTCTTCTAACTGACGGATGTGGCGCGCAGTAATACGACGACCGCGCTCAACAAGCACCTTATCGCCCGCCATGATGTCAAAGGCCGCCATATCGCCCTGCAAGCGCTTTGGCACCAATGTCATGGTAGTGAGGTTTTCGTCGTTCAGCTGGAACGACGTTGTCTCATAGAACATCTCAAGGATTTCTTCCGACTCGTACCCCAGCGCACGCAAGAGAACCGTTGCAGGCAACTTACGACGACGGTCAATTCGCGCGAACACCTGATCCTTGGGATCAAATTCAAAGTCGAGCCAGGAACCACGGTAAGGGATGATTCGCGCGCTGTAGAGCAGCTTGCCCGACGAGTGCGTCTTACCACGGTCATGATCGAAGAAAACACCAGGAGACCGGTGCAGCTGCGATACGATAACGCGCTCGGTTCCGTTGATAACGAAGGTGCCGTTATCGGTCATGAGCGGAATCTCGCCCATGTAGACATCTTGTTCTTTGATGTCTTTGATGGATTTAGAAGATGCTTCCTTGTCGTAAATGATAAGGCGGACTTTGACGCGAAGCGCGCAGGCGTAGGTTGTACCACGCAACACACACTCTTCGACGTCGAAAACAGGGGTGCCCAGAGAGTAGTCCACATACTCAAGTGCCGCATTGCCACTGTAGCTCACGATGGGGAACACTGAGCGGAAAGCTGCGTGCAGACCGTAGTCGCCGCGCTCATCCACCGGGGTGTCCGGCTGAGTAAACTTGCGGTAAGAGTCCAGCTGGATGGCCAGCAGGTAGGGGATATCCATAACCTTCGGCATCGATCCGAAATCTTTACGAAGGCGCTTCTTCTCTGTAAACGAGTAAGTCATTGATACTCCTCAACGAATGTCGTTGGTTACCACCAACACGAATGGCTTAATGCCAATTAAACCGGTCAATAGAACCGGAAAAAGGCCGGTGCGCATTACGCACCAGCCCGGACCTGCAAATCTGCAATCCTAGACGGATCACTTAAGCTCGAC
>JAYOAN010000008.1:22812-24158 GCA_038104285.1 Halieaceae bacterium | reverse complement strand
AGCGCATTGGTCTCAATAAACTCACGCCGTGGTTCAACATCATCGCCCATCAACGTAACGAACATTTGATCTGCACGAATGGCATCTTCAATAGTGACCCGAAGCATTCTTCGTGCATCTGGATCCATAGTGGTTTCCCAAAGCTGGTCGGGATTCATCTCACCAAGACCTTTGTAACGCTGAATCGAGCAACCTCGACGCGCTTCATCGAGAAGCCAGCGCATGATCTTGGCGAAGTCGGATGACGCGAAAACCTTTTCGCCGCGCTTTACATAACTTTCAGCGCTAACGGAATCAGCAAGAAGTGCACCTAAATCAGTGAGATCCCGGTACTCACCGGAGCTAAATAAATTATGTCCCAGCACGATATCAGTGGCGACGCTGTGCGCAGTACGCCTAACTACGACGTAGTAGTTACCTCGTTCTGGGTCGCGTCGTAGCAGACACTCATAGCTGGTATTGCTTCCTGTTATTGATAGTAAGCGCTCACTTAACTCGTTGGCGAAAGCAGCAACAGCAGCCTCATCAGCCATAGACTCGGCGTGTAACCGAGACGTGTAAACCAACTCCCAGAGAATATCCGCAGAATAAACGCGGCTTAAGCGCTGAATTGTGCGTTCCGCGTGTTGATAGCGAGACACAATGTTGGCCAAGTCATCACCTGAAAGACCGTCGCTGCTTTCATCTTTAAACAGCGTAGTATCAATTAGGGCCGCGTTTGTTAAGTATTCGGCAAGCGCTTCTTCGTCTTTGAGGTACTGGCTGGTTTTGCCTCGTGTCAATTTATAGAGCGGCGGCTGCGCAATATAGATGTGGCCCCGATCGACAAGCTCGCGCATTTGCCGGAAGAAAAATGTCAGCAATAGCGTTCGGATATGCGAGCCGTCAACGTCCGCGTCGGTCATGATAATGATGCGGTGGTACCTGAGCTTGTCGGGATCAAATTCATCCTTGCCAATGCCACAGCCAAGCGCAGTGACAATGGTTCCCACTTCTGCCGAACCCAGCATCTTATCGAAGCGCGCCTTTTCGACGTTCAGGATCTTCCCCTTGAGGGGCAAGATTGCCTGGAATTTTCGGTTTCTTCCTTGTTTTGCAGAACCACCCGCAGAGTCCCCCTCCACCAGATAGAGTTCGCAGAGTGATGGGTCTCGCTCCTGACAATCTGCGAGCTTTCCGGGGAGGCCGGCGATATCCAGTGCGCCTTTGCGCCGTGTCATCTCACGGGCTTTTCTCGCCGCTTCTCGAGCACGTGCTGCGTCGAGCATCTTGCCAACGATCAACTTCGCATCATTTGGGTTTTCCAAAAGAAACTCACCAAAAGCAGCGCCCATTGCTTGCTCAAC